>NZ_JBFRFR010000055.1:0-95467 GCF_052114925.1 Bradyrhizobium sp. 2TAF36
CCCATACTCCCAGGCAGTGGTTATAGAACGGGCAGGTAACTCCGAGTCTTCGCCAAACATCTTCCTGTGGTTATGGGTCCCGGGCTCGCTGCGCGCCCCGGGACGACATTGTTTGTTGGGCAAGTGGCATCTCAACTCATTCGCAGTACCGCTACGAATTCCTTCGCGTCGCATTCGTTGCAATCGCCGCCGCCGCGGTCCGGTTCTCCACGCCGAGCTTGGCGTAAATCTGCTCCAGGTGCTTGTCGACGGTGCGCGGGCTCAAGCCCAGAATCTGCGCGATGTCGCGGTTGGTCTTGCCCTTGCTGAGCCAGGCCAGCACTTCGCCCTCGCGGGTGGTGAGGCCGAGCTCGCTGGTGAATTCGGGCGGCAGCGCGGTGCCGGACTCCTTGGACAGCCGCAGCAGGAATTCGTTCGGCGCGGTTTCGCCCATGTAGTAGAGCCGCAGTTGCGGATTGTCGGGCAGGGGAGCCGCCTGCGACTTCGAGCTGCCCTTGTCCTTCGCCTGCTCCAGCCATTGCAGGAGTGATGGCGGCAGGACGAAGTCGTCGGTCTGCGCGCCGTGATGATCGGCCAGCAGTTTTTGCGCCTGCGGCGTTGCCCATAAAATATTGCCCTGGCGGTTGACCGCGAACAGGAAGCGGCCGGAGACGTCGAGCGCTGCGCGCGCGCTCTGGGTCAGGCGGGCGTTGCCGAGATGGACACGGATGCGCGCCAGCATCTCCTCGATCACAATCGGTTTTGTCACGTAGTCGACGCCGCCGGCCTCCAGCCCGCGCACGATGTGCTCGGTCTCCGCAAGGCCCGTCATGAAGATCACGGGCACGTTGGCAACGCCCGCATCGCGCTTGAGCCGGCGGCAGGTCTCGAATCCGTCCATGCCGGGCATCACGGCGTCCAGCAGCACGATGTCGGGGGTGATCTGGTCGACGATGCGCATCGCGGCCGCGCCGTCGAGCGCTACCATCACCGTCATCCCGGCGCCGTCGAGCGCGTCGGTGAGCAGCCGCAGCGTCTCCGGGGAGTCATCGACAACGAGCGCGACATCGCGCTTCCTCGACTCAATGCTCATGCGCATGCAACGTCTTCAATGTGGCCATGTACCGGTCGAGATCGAAGCGATCGACCAGCGACCGCATTTCCGCGACGAAGTCGGCATGCTCGGGGTGCTCGCTGCCGATCTCGTCCAGCTTCAACTGGATGCCCTTGACGTAGCCGATCTGGCCGAGCCCCATCAGCGCCTCGATGTGCCGCACCGGTGGCCTTGATCCGCTCTCGAGCCGCCAGAACGGCACCGCGATCTGGTCCGCGCCGTACTGCCATTCGATCTTCAGGAGCTGACGGATCGTTTCCAGCAGCCGCGGGATGTCGATCGGCTTCATCAAATAGCCGTCGTGGAAGGGCTGCGCCAACGGCGTGCCGTGAGCCTCCAGCGCGCTCGCCGACACCATCAGGATGCGCGCCTGGTGATGGCCGCTCGTGCGCAAGGCCTCCGCGACGGCCCAGCCGTCCATGGCAGGCATCGAGATGTCGAGCAGGAACAGGTCGGGCCGGCAATGTTGCGCCAGCGCGAGGCATCCTGGCCCATCGGGTGCACTGAGCAGGATGAAGCCGAGCGGCGCCAGCACCTCGCGCAGGAGGTCGCGATGCACGGGGTCGTCGTCGGTGATGAGGATGGTCTTGCGTGCGCCGCGATAGCCGGAGACCGGCGCCTCCACCGGCGCGATGCGCAGCGGATTGGCGACTTCCGACAGCAGGAGCTTGACCTTGAAGGTGCTCCCGGCGCCAACCGTGCTCAAGACCTTGATGTCGCCGCCCATGACGCCAGCGAGCAGCCGGCTGATGGTCAGGCCCAGCCCGGTGCCGGTCTGCGGCTGCGAGACGCCGAGCGCGCCACGCTCGAAGGGCGCAAAGATGCGTTCGAGGTCGTCGCCCTGGATGCCGGGGCCGGTGTCGATCACTTCGAACTCGGCAACGGGGCTGCGATAGTGTACGACGAACTGCACGCTGCCGGTCTGGGTGAACTTGATCGCGTTGGAGAGCAGATTGATCAGCACCTGGCGGAGCCGCTTCTCGTCGGCGTAGACCACGACCGGCAAATGCGCGGGCCGCCTGAACACGAAGTCGATGCCCTTGGCGGCCGCCTGGAGACGGAACATGCCGACGAGCTGGTCGAGGAATTCGCTCAGGCGCACTTCGTCGCGCGACAGATACAGCCGCCCCGCCTCGATCTTGGAGATATCCAGAATGCCGTCGATCAGGCCGGAGAGGTGATCGGCGCTGCGGCGAACCACGCGGACCTGGTCGCGCGGCTTGGTGTTGAGCGTCGCGTCCTGCTCCAGGAGCTGGGCATAGCCGCTGATCGCGTTCAGCGGTGAGCGCAGCTCGTGGCTCAGCCCGACCACGTAGCGGCTCTTGGCGAGGTTGGCGGATTCGGCGACCTCCTTGGCGCGCTGAAGCTCGGCGTCGGTGCGCTTGTGCGCATCGATTTCCTGGATCAAAAGCGTGGTCTGCCGCCGCGTCTCGGCTTCCGCTGCGCGACGGCTCTGCTGCGCCAGCACGAACAGCCACGCCACCACGCCGATGATGATGCTGAGCGAGAAGAACACCTTCCAGAGCACGTTCGAGACGAGCAAATTCTCGCCGGGCACGCTCGCCGAGGTCTGGAGATAGATCAGCCCCAGCACCAGCGCGACGAGTCCGGCGGAGACCACGAACACGCCGATATAGTGGCCGAACTGCGAGTTGATCCGCCGGTAGATCGGTTCGGGAAGAATCCTGCCGAGCGCTTCGGCGAACTGCACCTGCGCGCGCGCATGCGGTTTGCAGAGGTCGTGGCAGCGTGCATCGAGCGAGCAGCACAGCGAGCAGATCGGGCCGGCGTAAGCGGGGCAGGACGTCATGTCCTCCGGCTCGAAACTGTGCTCGCAGATACAGCACTGGATCGACTCGATATTGGCCCAGCTCTTCTTCGGCTTGCGCGCGATGTAGTACTTTCCGTCGGTGAGCCAGGCGATGACAGGCGCGGTGACGAAGGCGACAGTCAGCGCGACGAAGGCGGCGAGCGCCTTCATGGTCGGGCCGAACAGGCCGTAGAACGCCGCGATCGAGACGATGGTCGCGATCGTCATGGCGCCGACGCCGACCGGATTGATGTCGTAGAGATGGGCGCGCTTGAACTCCATCTGCGGCGGACGCAGGCCAAGCGGCTTGTTGACGACGAGATCGGCGACGAGCGCGCCGACCCAGGCGATCGCGACATTGGAATAGAGCGCCAGCGTCTGCTCCAGCGCCTTGTAGACGCCGATCTCCATCAACAGCAGCGCCACCATCACGTTGAACACCAGCCAGACCACCCGGCCGGGATGGCTGTGCGTCAGACGCGAGAAGAAGTTCGACCAGGCGATCGAGCCGGCATAGGCATTGGTGACGTTGATCTTGAGCTGCGACAGGATCACGAACATGCCGGTGAGCGCCAGCGCCAGATCCGGCTGCGACAGCAYGTAGCGAAACGCTTCGAGATACATGTGCGCGGGCTCGGCCGCCAGCTCGCCCGAGAGGCCGTGGCTCAGCGCGAAGAAGGCGAGAAACGAGCCCAGCAACAATTTCAGTGCGCCGAAGATGATCCAGCCCGGGCCCGCGATCAGCAGGGCGATCCACCACGACGTTCGCGACGTGCGGCGGTCGCGCGGCAGAAACCGGAGGAAGTCGACCTGCTCGCCGATCTGCGCCACCAGCGAGAACACCACCGAGGATGCGACACCGAACAGCAGCAGATCGAAATGTCCGCTCGGGTCGCCATGCTCGCCGGCGAACTTGCGCCACTCCGTGAACGAGTAGGGGTTGGCCCAGGCGATCGCGGCAAAGGGCAGGATGTGCAGGATGATCCAGATCGGCTGCGTCCAGAGCTGGAAGCGGCTGATCAGCGTGATGCCGTAGGTCACGAGCGGAATGATCGCCACTGCGCTGATGAGGTAGCCGATCGGGCGCGGAATGCCGAAGCACATCTCCAGCGCCGTTGCCAGGATCACCGCCTCGATGGCGAAGAAGATGAAGGTGAAGGAGGCGTAGATCAACGAGGTGACGGTCGAGCCGATATAGCCGAAGCCGGCGCCGCGGGTGAGCAGGTCAATGTCGATGCCGCACTTGGCTGCGTAATAGGCAATCGGCACGCCGCAGAAGAAGATGATGATGGAGACGACGAGGATCGCGGCGCTGGCGTTGGTGACGCCGTAGTTCAGCGTGATGGTGCCGCCGATCGCTTCCAGCGCCAGGAAGGAGATGGCGCCGAGTGCAGTGTTGGCGACACGGGCGGCAGACCAGCGGCGCGCGCTCTTGGCGGTGAAGCGCAGCGCGTAGTCTTCCAGCGTCTGGTTGGCGACCCACTGGTTGTACTGGCGCCTGACGCGGTCTATTCGCTGCCGCCCTGCCACTCGTTACCCCACTCCCGATACGTCCCAGAGCCCTCGCAAATTCCGTACCAGAAGCCTACGTCGGTATTTTGCGGTGCAGTATACGCGATCTTGCGTATGCTTGCGCTGCACAAATTCGAGCCATCCTCACGGCACCAATCGCGTGTCCTCGAACAAAAGTGGGGTGCTCATGTCAGACGAAGCAAACAAGGGCCTGTTGTCGCCGCTCCGGCGCAAACTATTGATGGGAATGGCCGCCGTGCCGGCCATCACGATGCTGCCGCGGGCCTCTTTCGCGCAGGCTCCGGCGACCTCGGCGGTCAACACGACGGGCCTGGCGGTCACCGACACCGAGGTGACGGTCGGCATCCTGCACTCGGCGACCGGCACCATGGCCATCTCCGAGACCGGCTCGATCGAGGCCGAAAAGCTCGCCATCGAGCAGATCAATGCCATGGGCGGCGTGCTCGGGCGCAAGATCAAGTTCATCCAGGAAGACGGCGCCAGCGATTGGCCGACCTTTGCGGAGAAGGCCAAGAAGCTGCTCGTCAACGACAAGGTCGCGGCGATCATGGGCTGCTGGACCTCGGCATCCCGCAAGGCGGTGCTGCCGGTCATGGAGCAGTACAACGGCATGCTCTACTACCCGACCTTCTATGAAGGCCTCGAGCAGTCCAAGAACGTGATCTACACCGGMCAGGAAGCGACCCAGCAGATTCTCGCCGGCCTGAACTGGATCGCCAAGGAAAAGGGCGCCAAGTCGTTCTTCTTCATCGGCTCTGACTACATCTGGCCGCGCACCTCGAACAAGATCGCGCGCAAGCACGTCGAGAACGTGCTGAAGGGCAAGGTCGTCGGCGAAGAGTACTATCCGCTCGGCAACACCCAGTTCAATTCGGTCATCAACAAGATCAAGCTGACCAAGCCCGACGTGATCTTCACCGACGTCGTCGGCGGCTCGAACGTCGCCTTCTACAAGCAGCTCAAGGCGGCCGGCATCGACCTCTCCAAGCAGGCGCTGCTGACCATCTCGGTGACTGAGGACGAAATCGACGGCATCGGCGGCGAGAACATCGCGGGCGCCTATGCCTGCATGAAGTACTTCCAGTCGCTCGACAATCCGAACAACAAGACCTTCGTGCCGGCCTTCAAGAAGATGTGGGGCGAGAAGACCGTGATCGGAGACGTCACCCAGGCTGCCTATCTCGGCCCGTGGCTGTGGAAGTTGACGGTGGAGAAGGCAGGCTCGTTCGACGTCGACAAGATCGCGGCGGCCTCGCCCGGCGTCGAGTTCAAGGGTGCGCCGGAAGGCTATGTCCGCATCCACGAAAACCATCACCTCTGGTCGAAGACCCGGGTGGGACGCGCCAAGCTCGATGGTCAGTTCGAGCTGATCTACGAGACCGCCGATCTCGTCGAGCCGGATCCGTTCCCCAAGGGCTATCAGTAAGTCGCGGCATCAGCCGCGCTTTCTCCCAAACCYCTCCCTGGCGTGGACCGCAAATCCACGCTCAAGACCCCCGCGTCGCGAACCTGCTCGCGACGCGGGACCTTATCCCTGACGGAGGACATCGATGTTCGGCGACTATTCGCTTGGTGATCTTGGCTCCATCTTCGTCATGCAGGGTTTTGCGGGACTGATCCTGTTCTCGGTCTACGTCCTGATGGCGCTCGGGCTTGCGATCATCTTCGGCCAGATGGGCGTCATCAACATGGCTCACGGCGAGTTCATGATCCTCGGGGCCTACGTCACCTGGATGACGTCGAATTTCTTCCAGGCCTATTTGCCGAGCCTGTTCAGCGGCTACTTCTTCCTGGCGATGATCCTGGCCTTCGTCGCATCCGGCGCGCTGGGAATGCTGGTGGAGTGGGTGCTGATACGGCATCTCTACAAGCGCCCGCTCGATACGCTGTTGGCGACCTGGGGCCTCAGCCTGATGCTGCAGCAGGCCTATCGTTCCGTGTTCGGCGCGCGCGAGGTCGGCGTCGAGCTGCCGCAATGGATGCTCGGCTCGCTGCACGTCACCGACAGCATCGAGGTGCCGATCAACGGCGTCTTCGTGATGTGCCTCACCGTGCTGATCACCATCGGCGTCGCCTATTTCATGTACAAGTCGCGCTGGGGCCGCCAGGTCCGCGCCGTTGTGCAGAACCGCATCATGGCCGGAGCCGTCGGCATCAACACCGAAAAGGTCGATCGCTACACCTTCGGTCTCGGTTGCGGCATCGCCGGTGTCGCCGGCAGCGCCTTTACGATGATCGGCTCCACCGGGCCAACCTCCGGACAGCTCTACATCGTCGATACGTTCCTGGTGGTCGTGTTCGGCGGCGCCGCCAGCCTGATCGGCACCATCGCCTCGGCCTTCTCGATCTCGCAGACGCAATCCACCCTCGAATTCTTCATGTCGGGCTCGATGGCGAAAGTGCTGACGCTGCTCGCGGTTGTCGGAATCCTGATGCTGCGGCCGCAAGGGCTGTTCGCCCTCAAGGTCCGCAAGTGAGAAACTGGGGCTGATGCAATGACCGACAATCGCTTCTTCAACCGATCGGAGTTCATCGGAATTCTGGTGCTCGCGGTCTTCCTGGTGGTAGTTCTGCCGCTTACGCTCGACGTCTTCAGGCTCAATCTGGTCGCGAAATACCTGACCTATGCCTTCGTCGCGCTGGGGCTGGTGATCTGCTGGGGTTATGGCGGCATTCTGAGCCTCGGTCAGGGCGTGTTTTTCGGGCTCGGCGGCTACTGCATGGCGATGTTCCTCAAGCTCGAGGCATCGAGCGTGGAGAACACCAAGATCCAGTCGACGCCGGGTATCCCCGATTTCATGGACTGGAATCAGATCACCGCGCTGCCGCTGTTCTGGAAGCCATTCAGCAGCCTCACCTTCACGATCGCCGCCATCATTCTCGTGCCTGGCATCTTCGCCCTCATCATCGGCACCGCGATGTTCAAGCGCCGAGTCGGCGGCACCTACTTCGCCATCATCACCCAGGCGGTCGCGGCCATCCTCACGATCCTGATCGTGGGACAGCAGGGCTACACCGGCGGAATCAACGGCATGACCGACCTGCGGACGTTGAAGGGCTGGGACATCCGGCCCGACCACGCCAAGATCGTGCTGTACTTCTTTGAAGTCGGACTTCTGTTCGCCTGCATCATGATCGCGCAGTTCGTCCGGCACTCCAAGCTCGGGCGCATCCTGGTCGCGATGCGGGAGAAGGAGGACCGGGTCCGCTTCTCCGGGTACAGCGTCGCGAACTTCAAGATCTTCGCCTTCTGCATCGCCGCCGTGTTCGCCGCGATCGGCGGCGCCATGTTCGCGCTCAACGTCGGCTTCATGTCGCCGTCCTTCGTCGGCATCGTGCCGTCGATCGAAATGGTGATCTACACGGCGGTCGGCGGCCGGCTTTCGATCCTCGGCGCGGTCTACGGCACGCTGCTGGTTAACTTCGCCAAGACCAGCCTGTCGGAAACCTTTCCCGAATTGTGGCTGTTTGGCCTCGGCGGTCTGTTCATCGCCGTGGTCCTGGCCTTCCCGAACGGTCTCGCCGGGATCTGGGGCGACTACGTCCAGCCGCGCATCAATCGCCTGATCTCGTCGCGCAAACCGAAACCCGAAGGCTGGACCGACAGCTCCGTCGCCGACGGCGCCCCGGCGGAGTGAGGAGATCATCATGCTCGTAGGTCACCACGATGCCGATGCCACGCTGGCAGTGAGGAGATAGATCATGCTCGTCGGTCATCAGCCCAAGGAATTCCTGCTCGCCGTCGAGGCACTGACCGTGTCGTTCGACGGGTTCAAGGCGGTCAACGATCTCTCTTTCTACGTCGACGAGAACGAGATCCGCGTCATCATCGGTCCCAACGGCGCCGGCAAGACCACCGTGCTCGACCTGATCTGCGGCAAGACCAAAGCAACGTCGGGTTCGATCCAGTTCCGTGGCAAGGAGCTGACGCGGATGAAGGAAAACGAGATCGTCAAGACGGGCGTCGGCCGCAAATTCCAGAACCCGTCGATCTACGACGATCTCACGGTGTTCGAGAATCTGGAGATCTCCTATCCGCGCGGACGCTCGGTGTTCGGCGCGCTGACCTTCACCCGCGACGCCGCCGTGCGCGACCGGGTGCACGAAGTCGCCGAAATGATCTTCCTGAAGGACCGGCTCAACGTGAACGCCGATCTGCTCAGCCACGGCCAGAAGCAGTGGCTCGAAATCGGCATGCTGCTGATCCAGGATCCGGATCTGCTGATGCTGGACGAGCCCGTTGCCGGCATGAGTGTGTCCGAGCGCGCCAAGACCGCCGAGCTGCTCAACCGCATCATCAAGAACCGTTCAGTGCTGGTGATCGAGCACGACATGAAATTCGTCGAGGACATCGCGCACAAGGTCACCGTGCTTCACCAGGGCCAGATCCTCTCGGAGGGCACCATGGAGAAGGTGAAGAACGACCCCAAGGTCGTCGAAGTCTATCTGGGCCATTAAGGAGACGCGACGATGCTGGCTATTTCCGATCTTCACGTCGCCTACGGCCAGAGCGAGGTGCTGCACGGGCTCAACGTCAAGGTCGCGCCCAACGAGATCGTTGCGATCATGGGCCGCAACGGCATGGGCAAGACCACGCTGATGAAGTCGCTGATGGGCATCCTCCCCGCCAAAAGCGGCTCGGTGACCATGGACGGTGCCGAGCTCGGCGGCCTGCCGAGCTACGAGCGCGTCGCCAAGGGCCTCGCTTATGTGCCGCAGGGCCGCATGATCTTCTCGACCATGACGGTGAAGGAGAACATCGAGACCGGCCTCGTCGTCTCCGGCGGATCGGAGGTGCCGGCCGACATCTACGAATTGTTTCCAGTGCTGCTGGAGATGAAGGGCCGCCGCGGCGGCAATCTCTCCGGCGGCCAGCAGCAACAGCTCGCCATCGCGCGCGCGTTAGCGACCAAGCCGAAGGTGCTGCTGCTGGACGAGCCGACCGAAGGCATCCAGCCGTCGATCATCAAGGACATGGCGCGCACGCTGAAGCGCATCCGCGACGAAAAGGGGCTCTCGATCGTGGTGTCAGAGCAGGTCCTGAGCTTCGCGCTCGATATCGCCGACCGCGTGCTGGTGATCGAGAACGGCGAGATCGTGCGCGACGATCCGCGCGACGCCGTCGATGCCGCGCAGGTCTCGAAATATCTGTCCGTCTAACCAACCGTGTAAAAAGGGGAGCATCTCGATGCCAGAAACACTGATCAAGGTCGATCTCACCAAGTCGGCCTACGATAATGACATGGTGCACAACCGCTGGCACCCCGACATCCCGATCGTGGCCTGGGTCAACTCCGGCGACGACTTCATCATCGAGACCTATGACTGGACCGGCGGCTTCATCAAGAACAACGATTCCGCCGACGACGTGCGCGACATCGATCTGTCGATCGTGCATTTCCTGTCCGGCCCGATCGGCGTCAAGGGCGCCGAGCCCGGCGATCTCCTCGTCGTCGACCTGCTCGACGTCGGCCCGATGAAGGAGAGCCTGTGGGGCTTCAACGGCTTCTTCTCCAAGCAGAACGGCGGCGGCTTCCTCACCGACCATTTCCCGCTGGCGCAGAAGTCGATCTGGGACATCAAGGGTCTCTACACCTCGTCGCGTCACGTGCCCGGCGTCAACTTCGCCGGCCTGATCCATCCTGGCCTGATTGGCTGCCTGCCCGATCCGAAGATGCTGGAGACGTGGAACAGGCGCGAGGCCGAGCTGATCGCGACCAACCCGACCCGCGTGCCCGGCCTCGCCAATCCGCCGTTCGCGCCGACCGCCCATGGCGGCCGCGCCAAAGGGGACGTCAAGGACAAGATCGGCGCGGAGGGCGCGCGCACCGTGCCGCCGCGCGAGCACGGCGGCAATTGCGACATCAAGGATCTCTCGCGCGGCTCGAAGATCTACTTCCCGGTCTACGTGCCCGGCGCCGGTCTCTCGATGGGCGATCTGCACTTCAGCCAGGGCGACGGCGAGATCACGTTCTGCGGCGCCATCGAGATGGCCGGCTGGCTGCATCTGAAGGTCGAAGTGATCAAGGACGGCATGGCGAAGTACGGCATCAAGAATCCGATCTTCAAGCCGTCGCCGATCACGCCGAACTACAAGGACTATCTAATCTTCGAGGGCATCTCGGTCGACGAGCAAGGCAAGCAGCACTATCTCGACGTCCACATCGCCTATCGCCAGGCCTGCCTCAACGCGATCGAGTATCTGAAGAAGTTCGGCTACTCCGGCGCCCAGGCCTATTCGATCCTCGGCACCGCGCCGTGCCAGGGCCACATCTCTGGCGTGGTCGACGTTCCCAATGCTTGCGCCACGCTATGGCTGCCGACCGAGATCTTCGACTTCGACGTGATGCCGTCGGCGGCAGGACCCATCAAGCACATCACCGGCGATATCCAGATGCCGATCTCGCCGGACAAATAGTCTCCCTGCGCGACAGGATGCGGGACGGCGCGATCTTGCCGCCCCGCATCCGCCGCGGGAATTCTCTCACAGGCAACAGCGTAGGGATGATGCGATGCCGGTCTATGAATATCTCTGTGACGATTGCGGGCCGTTCAAGGACCTGCGCCCGATGGCGGAATGCGACGATCCGCAAAGCTGTCCGCACTGCGAGACCATGGCGCCGCGGGTGATCCTGACCGCGCCGAATTTCTTCTGCATGCCGGCGGAGAAGCGCAAGGCGCACGCCGTCAACGAGCGCAGCACGCATGCGCCGCAGACGCTCGCGCAATACAAGGCCTCGCATGGTCCCGGCTGCGGTTGCTGTTCGTCGGGCAAGACCGTGAAGGACAAGAGCTCGACGGACAAGACAAAGCCCGCGCGGTTGATGACCAAAACCAGGAGCGGCGCCAAGGGCTTTCCGACCGCGCGGCCCTGGATGATCAGCCACTAGTCTCGGTCGCTCGATCGACGGCAACCTCAAACAAATAAAAGACAGGAGCGCTCAAAATGCTTCACGGTGACATTTCCAGCAGCAACGACACCGTCGGCGTCGCGGTGGTCAACTACAAGATGCCTCGCCTGCACACCAAGGCCGAGGTGCTCGATAACGCCCGCAAGATCGCCGACATGCTGGTGGGCATGAAGGCAGGCCTGCCCGGCATGGATCTCGTGATCTTCCCGGAATACTCCACCCAGGGCATCATGTACGACTCCAAGGAGATGTACGAGACGGCCTCGACGGTGCCAGGTGAAGAGACCGCGATCTTCGCGGAGGCCTGCCGCAAGGCGAAGGTCTGGGGCGTGTTCTCGCTGACCGGCGAACGCCACGAGGAGCATCCGCACAAGGCGCCCTACAACACCCTGATCCTGATGAACGACAAGGGTGAGATCGTCCAGAAGTACCGCAAGATCATGCCATGGGTGCCGATCGAGGGCTGGTATCCCGGCAATTGCACCTATGTCTCCGACGGCCCGAAAGGGATGAAGGTCAGCCTGATCATCTGCGACGACGGCAACTTTCCGGAGATCTGGCGCGACTGTGCCATGAAGGGCGCCGAATTGATCGTGCGTTGCCAGGGCTACATGTATCCGGCCAAGGAGCAGCAGGTCATGATCTCCAAGGCGATGGCGTGGGCCAACAACGTCTATGTCGCCGTCGCCAACGCCGCCGGCTTCGACGGCGTCTATTCCTACTTCGGTCACTCCGCGATCATCGGCTTCGACGGCCGGACGCTCGGCGAGTGCGGCGAGGAGGATTACGGCATCCAATATGCCCAGCTGTCGAAACATCTGATCCGCGATGCGCGCCGCAACGGCCAGTCGCAGAACCATCTCTACAAGCTGGTCCACCGCGGCTACACCGGCATGATCAATTCCGGCGAAAGCCCGCGCGGCGTGGCGGCCTGCCCCTATGATTTCTACAAGAACTGGATCGCCGATCCGGAAGGGACGCGGGACATGGTCGAGGCGATGACCCGCTCGACGCCGGGGACGGAGGAATGTCCGATCGACGGCATCCCGAACGGGTCGGCCCCGAGCAACTATTGAGCTATTGCGGACGGCGCGCTTGCCATTCATGCGAATGCACCGAGGAATGGGGGCACGGGGCGCGGCCCTGGATGATGAGCCAAGATGTGAACAGCTGTACATGGAGCGGACATTCTGACGCATGGGCGCATGCGCGGGGTGGGAATTGAGCCCGGCAAAACCGTGGCTCGGTTGCAACATGAGTTGTTGAATCTGCCCAAGTTGCGGTCCCGTTGGCTGATTCTCGAGGAACCGTAGTTCTACCGGCCAGCCTCATGGCCTAAGTTCCTCGCGGCGCCGCTGGGGAGCGCCGCGGGTGAGGGGAAGAGCGTGGGGGCTTGGTTGCCATCGAGCGGGCGGGGTTGCTCGCGTCGTGCCACCGCTGTTCGCGCGGCATTCTGGATCGGCCTCGCCTTGAGCGCGGCGGCGGCGGCGAGCCCCGCAGCAGCGCAGCAAATCTTCAACGGGTCGCAGACCACGCCGAACGGCGCCGTCAACGGCGGAGGCGGCGTCTGGGACACCACCACCACGAATTGGACGGACGTCTTCGGTTCGACCAGCACTGCTTACGATCCCTCGTCAGTCGGCACGGTGTTCGGCTACTCGGGAGTCTCGACGCCGGCAAGCGGTGGCACGGTGACGGTTACGCCAGGCGGCGTGCAGCTCACCAGCCTCGTGGGCTTCGACCTCACCGGCGACGGTTCTGTCTACACCATTCAGGGCGGCGATCTCAGGCTAGCCTCCGGGGGGACGACGTTCTTCACCAACGATGTCACCGGCACGACAGACCCATCGGCCGTCATCGCCTCGCGCATCACCGGCAGTGGTGGCATCTCCGTGCAGGGACCCGGCATCCTGGCGCTGCTCGGCGCCAACACCTATACCGGCGACACTTTCATCTGTTCGTGCGCAGCGCTGCAGCTCGGTGACGCCACCCACACCGCGAGCATCATTGGCGCCGTTAACAACGAGGGCCTCTTCAATATCGTCAATGCCGATACGTCGGGAATTACATCGCTCCTGAACGCTGTCTCCGGCACGACGATGTTCCTCAACGCGACCTCCGCCAGCTCTATGGTGATCACCAATAACGGCCAGCTGTACTTCGGTGATCCGCTCGGGGGCGGCACCGACACCGCCACGGCCGGCCGGGCGACCATCATCAATGACGGCGGCTTGACCGGCTTCTTTGGCCGGACCAACGCGGGCACGGCCAACATCACCAACCAGAATGGCGGCGGCACCGCATTCCTCGATCAATCCTCGGCGGGCTCCGCGACCATCGTGAACAAGGATTTCAGCGGGACCGTGTTTGGTACGCTGTCCGGGTCCGATACTGCGACCGCCGGCAATGCAACCATTATCAACGAGGCCGATGGCCTGACCAATTTCGGTGCGTTCACGACGGCCGGCAACGCCACGATCATCACCAAGGACGGTGGCAAGACCGAGTTCTTCGATAATTCCACCGGCGGCAATGCGCGCTTCATCACCACCGGCACAGGCGTCGTCGATTTCGGGATCAGCCTCGGCCCGAACGGCGACGGCCGCATCACGGCCGGTTCGATCGAAGGCAATGGCGCCTACTATATCGGTGGCGGCAACACGCTCGTCGTCGGCAGCAATAACCGCTCCGCGCTGGTTGATGGCGTCATCGGCGACTACGATCCCTGCGGGTGTGGTTTCATCGGCTCCGGCTCGCTGGAAAAGGTCGGCAGCGGAACGCTGATCCTCTCCGGCACAAACACTTACACCGGTACGACGACGGTGAATGGCGGCATCCTGCGGGTTGATGGCGACATCTCGCAATCGAGCCTGACCACCGTGAATGCCGGCGGTGCGTTGTTCGGCGCCGGGATTGTCGGCAACACCGTTATCGCCACAGGTGGCATCTATGCGCCCGGCGACGGCGGCCCGGGCTCAAGCATGCAGGTCCAGGGCGATCTCACCTTGCAGCCCGGCTCGGTCTATGTTGTGCAGGCCGGTAGTGGATTCAGCACGAGCCATGCGCTCGTCAGCGGCAACGTCACGCTGGACGGGACCGTGGGTGTCGCGCTGTATCCCGGCAGCAAGATAATGCAGCACTACTCGATCATGCAGTTTTTCGGCAGCGCCACCGGTAATTTCGCCGGCGTTGCCGCGCCGGGTGGCCTAGTCGGCACCACGACGGTCGGGTCAAACGAAGTGTTCCTCGATTTCACGCTGAACTATGGCGCGAAATACGCGCTCAACATCAACCAGCAGAACGTCGCCACGACGCTTCAGAATTTCTTCAACGCCAATGGCTTCCTTCAAGCCGAATTCGCGGGCCTCGGCCCCAACGGCCTCACCCAGGCCTCCGGCGAACCGGCAACGGGTTCGCAGCAGACGACCTTCAATGCGATGAACCTGTTCCTTGGCCTCTTGACCGATGTGTTCGGCTCGGGACGCAGCGGCACATCAGGTGCGACGCCCTATGCCGACGAGCCGGGCGCGAATGCCTATGCCGCAACCGGCAAGGGCGGGCGTGACAAGAACGCGCGCGACGCCTTCGCCTCGATCTACCGCAAGGCACCGGCCGCAACCTTCGAGCAGCGCTGGGATGTGTGGGCGGCCGGCTATGGCGGCTCGCAGACCACCGACGGCAATGTCGGTCTCGGTTCGAACAACACCACCAGCAGCGTCTATGGCACCGCCGTCGGCCTCGACTATCGCTTCTCGCCGTCGACGATCGCCGGCTTTGCGCTTGCCGGCGGTGGGACCGGCTTCAACGTCAACGRGCTCGGCTGGGGCCGCTCCGACCTGTTCCAGGCCGGCGCCTTCGTTCGTCACACGGTAGGACCTGCCTACATCACCGCTGCGCTGGCCTATGGCTGGCAGGACGTCACGACCAACCGCATCGTCACGGCCGCCGGCGTCGATCAGCTGCGGGCGCAGTTCAACGCCAACGCCCTCTCGGGCCGTGTCGAGGGCGGTTACCGCTACGCTACGCAGTGGATCGGCCTGACGCCCTATGCTGCGGCCCAGGCCACCCTGTTCAGCCTTCCGAACTATTCGGAGTTCGCGGTGGTCGGCAACAACACCTTCGCGCTCAACTATGCCGCCAAGGACGTCACCAGCACCCGCACCGAGCTCGGCCTGCGCGCCGACAAATCATTCGCCGCGGCCGGTGGCCTGATGACCCTGCGCGGCCGCGTCGCCTGGGCGCATGATTACAATCCGGACCGCAGCGTCGGTGCAGTGTTCCAGACCCTGCCGGGATCGGCCTTCGTCGTGAACGGTGCAGCGCAGGCACGCGATTCCGCACTGACCACGGCCGCGGTGCAGATGAGCTGGATGAACGGCTGGTCTGCGTCGGCGACCTTCGAGGGCGAGTTCTCGAACGTCACCCGCTCCTACGCCGGCAAGGGCGTCGTGCGCTACGCGTGGTAGGGCGCGACCTGCAAGCCACGGCGAGACTACCATCCTCCCCTGGAGGGGGAGGATCGGTTCGCATGGAGCAAAGCGCAATGCGAACCGAGGTGGGGTGACAGCCTTTCCGCATTGCGCGCTGCCCGTGGGGAGAGATCACCCCACCCCGCTCGCGCTGCGCGCGATCGACCCTCCCCCTCCAGGGGAGGGTAAGAGGTCTCTACTGCTTCTTCTGCGGAGGCTTGCGCGGCGGGCGCGGGGCGGCGGCAGGCCCCGGCGTGCCGCTCATCTTGTTGGCGGCCTCGCTGACGTCGAGCAGCGAGCGGCGGGTGTCCTCGAGGAAGCTCGCCGATTTCTTCTTCATGGTGTCGGCGAGTTCGTGCAGCCCTTTGATCTTCTCGAATAGCTCGTCGGCCTTGCCGTCGACGAAGCCGGGCACCACGCTCTCGATCTTCGTGACCGCCTTGTCGAAGCCCGCGAAGGCGCTGTCGACCTTGGCCATGACGGAGTCGATTTCGCCGCCCTTGCTTCTGAGATCGGCGGTGTAGTTCTCGAACGTGCGCAGGCCGTCCTTGATCGCAGGGGCATTGCTGACGATCGTGCGATCGACGCTGTGCAGGGTGTCGACGATGGATTCGGCGTCGCTGAGATCGGCGATCAGCATGGGGACGCCGTCCGTATCCAGCGGCACCGGCGGCGCGGAGGGCGCGCCGCCGATCAACGAAATCGCGGCGACGCCGGTGAGACCCTGGAACTCGATGCCCGCAACCGTGTCCTTGCGAATCGGCGCGGTGTTGTCGAGCAACACCAGCGCCACGATCTTGCGCGGATTATCCAGCTTGATCGACAGGATCTGGCCCGCGGGAACACCGTCGAAATTGACCGGCCCGCCGCGGCGGAGGCCGCTGGCGGAGCCGCCCTCGAACACCACGCGCAACTGGCTCCGGCTCTGGGCGGTGCGCCATTTCTGCACGCCGAGCACGCCGCCGAACGCCACGGCGATGACCGCCAGCGTCGCCGTTCCGATTACGAGGTTGCTCGCGCGTGCCATGCAGGGCGATTTTACGGCCAAAGCGGGATGGTTGGAAGGACGATGCTGCGGCCGCAATACTAGRGCGGGCGGGTTAACGACTTGTCCGCCGTAGCTCGAAGAGCGAAGGCGGAAGCGTAACCCGCCAATCCGCCTTACGCGACATCAATGCCCTGCCGCGCGTTTTGCCGCAGCATTGTTCAATACGATCAGCGCGTCGACGGCGATGCCCGTTTTGGTGTTGATCAGGAACGGGTTGACGTCGATCGAGGCGATCCGGTCGCCGGCATCTGCGATCAAATTGGACAGGCCGACCAGCGCTTTCACCGCGGAGGCCTCGTGCAAGGCCGGCTTGCCGCGATAGCCACGCATCTTGATGCCGGCCTTGGTGCGGCCGATCAGGAGCCGGGCCTCGGCCTCGTCGAGCGGTGCGCCGGCGAGTGCGACGTCCTTCATCAGCTCGATGTCGATGCCGCCGGTGCCGAACAGCACGACCGGACCCATCTCGGCATCGAGCGACGCGCCGACCACGAGCTCGAGATCGGCCTTGACCTGCTGCGCGATCAGGATGCCGTCGAGCTTCGGCTTGCCCTTCAACTTCGCCACCCGCGCGGTGATGTCGGCGAATGCCTTCTTCACCTCCGCCGCGCTGGCGAGGTTCAGCACCACGCCGCCGATGTCGGATTTGTGCAGGATCTCGGCGCTGACGACTTTTGCCACGACCGGGAAACCGATCTGCTTCGCGATCTTCGCGGCGTCCGCCGCCGTCTGCGCAATCGCCTCCTTCGAGATCGGGATGCCGTAGGCCTTCAGCAGCTTCTTCGAGGCAACCTCGTCGAGCGCGGCACCGCTCGCCGATTTCAGCGCCTTCTCCAGCACGGCGCGGGCGGCAGGCTTCGAGCTCGAGGCGATGTCGGGCACTGCCTTGCGCAGCTTCGCATAGTCGAGCAGCGATTTGATCGCGGTCACCGCGCGGTCCATGCCCTGCATGACCGCGAGATGCGGCAGCGATTTGCGCAAGCCTTTGGTGAATTCGGTGAAGCCGACCGACATCGCGCTGATGTAGATCACCGGCTTGCCGGCCCGGCTCGCCATCCCATCAACGATGCGCAGATTGCGCTCGCGCAACTCGTGCGGCGCCTTGGGCAGTTCGGCATCGATGATGACGATGTCGATATCGGGGTCGTCGATCATCAGCTCGATCGACTTCATGTAGACGGAGGGATCGACCACCGCGGCAAAGCCGGCATCGAGCGGATTGCCGACGATCGAGCCCGGCCCGAGCATCTTCGCCAGTTCGGAGCCGACGTGCGGGCTCAGCGGCGCAAAGTTCAGGCCTTCGGCATAGAAGGCGTCAAGCAGCATGCCACGCTTGCCGCCTGATAGTGTGACCGCGGCGAGCCGGTCGCCCTTGGGCACGGCCGCGTGAACGAAGCATTCGGTGGTCTCGATCAGCTCGTCGAGCCCGCCAACCCGGATCACGCCTTCACGGGTCGCGATGGCGTCGAACGTCTCGATTGAGCCTGCGAGCGCACCGGTATGCGCCATCGCCGCGGCGCGGCCGCCCTCGGACGAACCGAGCTTGAGCGCGATGACCGGCTTGCTTGCGGCGCGCGCGGCCTTGCAGGCGTCGCGAAACGCCTTGGTATTGCGCACGCCTTCGAGGTAGACCACGATCACCTTGATGCTCGGATCCTCGGCGAAATAGCGCATCAGGTCCGGCGTCTCGAGCCCGGCCTCGTTGCCGGTCGTCACCATGTAGCCGACCCCGACGCCACGATCCTCCAGCGCCTGCCGGATCGCCATCACGATGGCGCCGGACTGTCCGGCAATCGCCACCGCACCCTGTTCCATGGTGACGACACGGTCGTCGATATTGGTGAAGAGCTTTTCGCCCGCGCTCAGATTGCCGAGGCAGTTCGGGCCGGTGACCGCGAGCCCCGTTTCGCGTATCGCGGCTTGCAATTCGGTAGCGAGCTTCTGGCTCTCCTCATCCTGCAACTCGCTGAAGCCCGAGGTGACGATGGTGGCCGAGCGCGCGCCGGCCGCGGCGGCGTCGCGGATCACCTGCACGGCAAAGCGCGCGGGCACCAGCACCAGCACGTGATCGGGCTTTTCCGGGAGGCTCGCAAAATCCTTGTAGCAGGGCACGCCCCAGACGGTGTCGCGCTTGGCGTTGACCGGATAGAGCCCGCCCTCGTAGCCGTACTTGACGAGGTTGTTCCAGATGCGCTCGGCATAATTGCCGGGCTTGTCGGTCGCGCCCACCAGCACGATGTTGTGCGGGTGCAGCATGGCGTGGATGCCCTTGACGACATCGCTGGCATCGGGCGCTGGAGACCATGGACGCGGAGAAACAGACGCAGCAGGTACCTGGGCTTCCATGGCGCTTTACCTCTTGTTCTTGTTGCAGCGCCCTGTCTTGCGCCGGCGTCTGGTGGGGCTGATCGTGATGGCTCCATGCCGCGTGGCGGAATGGTGCATGTTTCGCGACAACGCTAGCATCACCAGACTTTTGGCGAAAGTGCGAACGATCGGACGACGTGCCACGACTGCGTGCCGCGCATTCTTTCCAATGGTGATCACGCCTCTGCTATCGTTCAGTAACGCAGCAGGCGCAGCTTGTAGGCGTAGTGATAGGCCAATTGCTTCGCGAGATAGGAAGCGATGGCGCGCCGGATCTGCATCTGCGTCGGATCGAAGCCGAGAACGCGGCGCCGCAGGATGCCCATCTCCCTGACGCCGAGCGCGTAGGTCGAAGCCGTCTTCTGTGCATCGTGGATGCGGAAGCAGGCGAGAAATCGCGGCAGGCGCACGAATTTGAATTCTGCGGCTTGCGCCCGCAGGATGAAATCCCAGTCCATCGCGTAGTGGAAGCTCTCGTCGATGGGCCCGATCCTGTCCCACACGCGCTTGCGCCAGAACATCGTCTCCTGCGGGATGTAGTCGGCATATTGCAAAGCCTTGCCGTCATGGGGCGGCAGCACGGCGCGTCCGACCTCGAGCCCCTCGCGGTCGACGAAAACACGATGGCCGTAGACGACGTCGACATCGGGATGCGACATGAAATAGTCGGTGACATAGGCGAGCGCTCCGGGCAGCAGCATGTCATCGCTGTTGAGATAGGCCATGATCTCGCAGTCGGCACCGGCGAAGCCGAGATTGATGGCGTTCGACTGCCCCTCGTCCGGCTCGCTCGTCCAGCTGATGCTCTCACCTCGGCTCTTCAGGAGATCGATCGTGCCGTCGATCGAGGCGCCGTCCTGCACGTGATAAGTCAGCTTCGGATAGTTCTGACTGACGATGCTCTCGATCGTGGCGCCGAGATATTGCGCCTGATTGTAGCTCGGTGTGACCATCGTGATCCGCGGCGCATTCGCCGGGATCGCGGGCGCAGGCGGGAAGGCAGTCAGGTTGAGCAGACGCGGCGGATATTGCTCGAAGGTCCACATCGGCGGGCGTCGCCAGCGTCTCTGTCCGGCAGCAATGAGGTCCTGATTCCGTTCAAGGAGCGCGACACGATTTTCGAGTTGCTCCAGCCGCTGTTCGAGGCGCTGCCTGAACTCGTCGTCCATTACAGGTTGTCCTGAAAATTACAGCGCCAAAAGATCAATCGGCTGTTCTTACAGGTCTATGGGAGACGACGCCAGTTCAGCGGCCCGATCAAGCGCGGTTCCCCGGCTGTTCGGCGCGGTCTCTATCGATCCCGGATGGCCGATTGCGAACCGCTATTCACCTGTTTCGATCAAGGTGGCATGCAGGACGTAGCGCTCGGGCCCGGGCGTGACGGCGTCGAAGGGCCAGCAGGTTGTGAGCACCAGTTCGACRTCTTGCGCCGCGGGATCGATGCCGGACTCATCGAAGCGAACCACAGCGGAGGAATCCGCCCGATAGCGAAAGTGCTTTCCGTCACGGCGTGTGACATCGATTACGTCACCAATGGCGACATTCCGCAGGAAGCGGAAATGTGTATCGCGGTGCGCAGCATATACGGCAATGCCGCGCTCGCCGGCATCAGCCGTTTGGTGGATATGGCCGGGTCCGAACGCGAGGGCCTGGCCGCTGGTGCCTTCCAGCACGATCGCGCTGGCCCCGATCCGCTTCACCTCGATCCGCGCGACCGGCCAGGTGTCGGCCCATGACCATGGCTTGACCGCCTCGCCGGTCGCAACGCTCCTGTCGAACGCGCGCTCCAGCAGCACCTGCGCGAGCCAGGCCTTGGCATGGATGTAGGCGCCGTCACCGAACAGGATGAGGCCGACAAGCGCAACAGCGACGGGGGAGATGAGGCGGGGCATAATGGTCCTTCCCCCGTCATTGCGAGCGAAGCGGAGCAATCCAGATTGTCTCCGTGGCGGCAGTCTGGATTGCTTCGTCGCTTCGCTCCTCGCAATGACGGCTGATAAAAAGGCGCGCGCGGCCGTTGGTATGGGACGGGCAGCCGCGCGCGCTAACAGAGGAGTTCGGGGGGCTCCTCTCTCAAACGGCGTCAGTGAGCAAGGGCTGACGCCGGTTGAACACGTACAGGATCAGGGCGAGCACGATCAGGATGAAACCTGCGATCATCTTTAGCTCGGCTGAGGTCGCGGTCTTCGGTAGACGGATCGCATCCGGCGCGGCGGGCGTCGGCCGCCTCGTCGTCGGCTGGTTGCGCGCATCCGCATGGCGTTCGCGCAACTGTGTGGGCGTCAGGTGCGGTCGCTCACCAAAAACCTTCTCGAAATCCCAGCCGGCCGGCAGGTTGAGCGGCAGCTCGCTGAGCTTGAGCGGCGCGCCCTCGGGGCGGCTCGGCGTCTTGTCGACCGCGACGAGGCTGGTGAGCCGCGTGACGATCTGATGGTCGAGCGCCAGCGCCAGGATCGCCTTGTCGGAGTCTTCGGGCGTCATCTCGCGCATGGTACGCGCCACCTCGGCGTCGCCGATCTTGCGCTTGGCCCAGAGTTTTGACAGGCCCTTGCCTTCGGCGGCGTTTTGCAGCGGCAGCGTCACCGACCACGGGCGGTCGCCGACGCGTCCCTTGATCTCGAGCGAGCCGGCGAGCTTGTCGAGCTTCGCCGCCAGCACCAGCGGTTCGTCGCGATAGACGTCGGGAATGATCGCAGGCGTCACGTCCGCCTTGGCGTCGGAGAACTTTACGCTGAGGCCGGTCACGGCCGGGTTTTCCAGCTTGGCGAACAGGCCGCGCATGCGCTCCTCGACCTGCTCGACGGAGCCGATATGGGTGAAGGCCC
Source organism: Bradyrhizobium sp. 2TAF36 (assembly GCF_052114925.1). Taxonomy (NCBI): domain Bacteria; kingdom Pseudomonadati; phylum Pseudomonadota; class Alphaproteobacteria; order Hyphomicrobiales; family Nitrobacteraceae; genus Bradyrhizobium; species Bradyrhizobium sp. 2TAF36. The sequence goes on from NZ_JBFRFR010000055.1 coordinate 22,054, forward strand.
CGCGGCCGAGCTCGGCGGCGCGCGTCATCAGATAGGTATTGGGTGCGGATCCGATGCCGACCATGAACACGCGCGAGCGGCCCCTCATCGCAGTGATCGTTTCGAACAATTGCTGCTCGTTGCCGATCGCGCCGTCGGTCAGGAACACCACCTGGCGGACCATGCCGGTGTCGCCAGCCTTGTCGGTCAGCGCCGCGCGCATCGCCGGCACCATCTCGGTGCCGCCGCGCGCCTGCAAGGCACTGACGAACGAAGTGGCTTCACCGACATGCGTGGCGTCGGCCGGCACGGAGGCCGGGAACAGCACATCCATGGTGTCGTCGAAGCGGATGACGTTGAAGCGGTCGTTGGGTTGAAGGCGAGAGAGGGCGTAAGTCAGGCTGGCCTTGGCCTGAACGATCGACGTACCGCCCATCGAGCCCGAATTGTCGATCACGAAGACGACCTCGCGCGGCAGCGGCTTTTGCGTCGTCTGCTCGGCACTGGGCGGGGTGACGAAGGCGAGCAAATAATCGGCACCGCCGACACGCTCGCGGAACAGGCCAACCGACGGTGCCTTCTCCGCGGCCGGCTTCCAGGTCAGCTCGAAATCGCGGTCGGCGGCCACGGCGCCGTCAGCGAGCGTGACGATTCGCGTCGCATTGTCCGGGCTCTCGACCTTGACGTTATGGTGGTGACTCCTGACCTCGCCGAGCGCGAAGCCTGCCTTCAGGCGGACCGTGATGCTGGTCGGATTGACCGGCGCGTTCCTGGCGGGATCCAGCACCGGCGGCGAGATACGGTCGCGGTCCGGCACCGGCTCCGAATTGGTCGCGCCCCAGCCCGAGCCGTCCTTGCGGAAGTCGACGCTCTGCACGATCGGCGCCGGATTGTAGCGCGGCCCGACCACCAGCGGCAGCCGCAGCGAATATTCATTGCCGGATTGATGCACCGGCTCCTGATATTCGATCTGCACCAGCACGGTTTCGCCGGGACCGATATTGGCGACCGAATTGGTGAAGATGTTCGGCCGCTCCTGCTCCGTGAGCGCGGCCTTCTGGCCGGCACGGCGCGCCTGCTCGTAGATCACCCGTGCCTGCTGCCGCTCCTTGATGTCGCCGATGATGACGCGGTCGCCGACCACCATTTTCAGCGTGTCGACGGCGCCACCGGTGGGAAGCGGATAAACGTAGGTCGCCTCGACCCAGTCCTTGGTCGGATTGCGGAAGACCTGGGTGACGCGGGCGCGCAGCGTCGGGCCTGATACCGTGATGTCGACGTCGATGCCGAGGCGGATCGCCTCCGTGTAGGCACCGTCCTCCTTCAGGAGAAGGGTGCCGGATTTGGCATCGCCGGGCTGGAGCAGGCTGGCCTGCTCCGTCGTCGCCGACCATCCGGGCTCAAGACTCACGAGCAGGGCCACGAAGGCGACCAGCATCACTGCGATGCCCTGCACCAGAAGAAACAATCCGAGCTTGATCAGCCGCCCCAGCATGGGGTGCTCGTCGCTGTCGGCTGTGTCGTAGCTATCCATTTCGCCTGCTCCCGAAGGGTGTTCGCTGGCTCGGAGCATCCGTCGGGAGCGCCTGAATGCGCGAGCAGAATGATCGGCAATGTTCCGCCGCGGCCGGCCCCGGCAGGCCAWGGCCGGGATCGCCATGTACGGTTTTGTGCTGGTTTGTCCGCCCTGCTAGACTGGTGTCCGTGGAGCAGGGTTGACGATGCAGACGCAGGATAAAGTCACCGACAGGCAGCTTTCGGACGAGCAGAGCCGCGAGATCGCGGAGACCATTCGCGAGGAGCTCGCCAGGCGCCGGATTTCCCGGCAGGCGTTGGCCGAGCAGGCCAAGCTCAGCCTGTCGACGCTGGAGAAGGTGCTCGGCGGCCGGCGGCCGTTCACGCTGGCAACGACCGTACGGCTGGAGCAGGCGCTGGGCGTCTCCTTGCGCAAAAGCGCCGCCGTGGTGACGCCTCCGGCCGCAAACGATGTCGCGCCCGACAGCCTCGGCTCCTATGCGCATCGCGCGGTGACCTGGCTCGAGGACGTCTACATCACGCTGCGGCCGTCCTTCGGCGACAAGGATGCGATCTTCGCCTATCGCACCGAGATCGTCTGGGAGCCGAAGGTGTCTTCACTGGTGTTCCGCGAGGGCGAGCGGACCGATGCCGCCTATGAGCATACCGGCGAGGTTGCGGTGCCGCATCAGTCCGGCTTCATCTATCTCGTCATCATCAAGCACGGCCAGCATCGCGTGATCACGGTGTCGCGGCCGACGGTTGCCGGCGAGATGTACGGCATCATCTCGACGCTCCGCGCCGGACCCGGCTCGCAACTGACGCCGATCGCAGCGCCGATCGCCTATGTGCCGCTCCGCAACGTCGCGAAGCCGTCCCTGGGACGGGTCGGCCCCGACGATGCCAACCACGCATTGTATGGAAAGCATCTGCGCCGCACGGTGGAGGAATCGTTCGCGTTGTTTCTGTCGGTATAGTCCGCGAGAAAGAGTCCGGAATGGCGTCGCGTGCGTCTATAAGGGAACATGCAGGACGTGCCCGCACCATACGGTGGTGAATCTCCGCTGTTCTCCATCATCATCCCGCTGGAACATCACCGCGGGCAGTGGGAGCTGTCCTGGCTCGGCTGGACGTCGCAGACCGCCGACAAATCGCTTTACGAAATCATTCTGGTGGTGCCGCCTGATTTCGAGGCACTCAATGAGCTGAAGGCGCTGGCCGGCGGCAAAGCGCGCCTCGAATTCACCAATTCGGACCATGACATCGGGCTCTGCGCCTTCGGCGCCGCCAAGGCCCGCGGCAAATATCTGTTCTTTACGGAGTCGCATTGCCGGCCCGAGCCTGACGTGATGGAGGCCTGCATCCGCGCGATCGGCGCTCGTCCCGACTGGGCGGGGTTCTCCTGCCAGTCGGTGCCGATCTGCCATAATCGGCTGTCCGTGGCGGAGGCCGCCATGTACCAGGCCGACATCGAGTTCGGCATGAAGCAGCATCCCTGGCGCAAGGTGCTGGACCAGTGCTTCGTGACGCGGCGCGACGTCTATTGGGAATGCGGCGGCCTGCGCGAGGAGCTCGGCCATTTCGCCGAATGGGTGCTCGCCGCCGCGTATCACGCGAGGGGCCATACGATCGGCTATCTCGAGGAGGCGCGCTTCCATCACTACTATATCGGCGAAATCGGCGAGCTGAAGACATTCACGCTCGATTTCGTGCAGGGCGAGATCCGCCATCTCAGCGAAGCGCGCAACGATCCCGGCAGCGAGCTGCTCGAAGCTCCGGTCGAGTGGAGCAGCCGCGGCGACTTCAACGTCGTGCTGGCGCGTAGCGCCCTTGGTGCACGGATGCGCGCCGGCCGCGTGACAAGCGAAGGCCTGCAGGCGATCGGGCGTTGGGGCGCGATCGCACTGGCCGGCGACCGCCTTGCGCTTGGTCTTGCACGTGTGTCGGCGGGCTATGCGCGCTGCAGTCTGACCCTGCTCACCATGGGCGGCTCTCGCGGCAGCATCGCGCGCTGGCTGAAGCGTTATATCGCCGCGCTGATCCACTATCAGCGCCTCTATTGTATCCGTGGCATTCGGGGGAGCCTTGGCGGAGCTGCGCAGAATCTCGGCGATCAGATGGTCGCACAGGCCGGCTTCCATGCCTGGGAGGTCTGGCAGGGCCGCAGCTTCCGCTGGAGCGAGCCGGAAGCCGCCGTGCGGATCGAGGCGCCGCCTGGACGCGCCATCATTCGCGTCGCGTCGCCGGAGATTCGCGGGCCGCTGGATCGGATCGGCGTGCTCTTCTATCTCGACGGCGTGCGCGTTGCGGATACCGCGACCGCGATCGACGCGGGTGCCTTCGTTCTTCAGCTCGATCTGCCGCCATCGGGCCGGGCGATCCTGGCATGGGCCTGTCCGCGTTTTGCGGCCATCGATGACCCGCGCCGGCTCGGCCTGCCGGTCGCGGGGATCGACGTCAGTGCAGGCGAAGACGTCAGCTGCACGTCTCCGCCCGTTGCTGCGATGCGTGGCTAGCCGCCCGTTTCGGCGCTGATGATGTCGCCGAACAGCTCCCATTGGCCCTTCTTGAACCGCCACATCTTGAGCTGCTCGATTGGCGCGAAGTCGGTGGCCGAGGTGTTGATCTTGATCCCCGGGATCAGCGTATCAGGGACGAAGTCCTTCAGGTTCGCGGCCTGCTTCATCACGTTCTCGCGGGTCAGATTGTCGCCCGACTGCTTCAGCACCTGCACCATGGTCTGGGCTGCGGCATAGGCGTACACCAGATTGGCGTCCGAGATGTTCGCGCCGGGCATGTACTTGTCGATGAAGGTCATGAACTTCTTCATGCCTTCGTCGTCCTTCCACTGCGGGTCCGACGCATCCTTCAGATAGCCGGCCGACAGCACGCCCTCGGATGCCTCGAGGCCGGCCGGCTTCATCACCGCGCCGATCGACACCGAGACGTCGGTCATCAGGTGCATCGGCTTCCACTCCAGCTCGGCGATCTTCTTGATGGCCTGGGCCGCGAATTTCGGGGTCGCGATGTTCACGAAGACATCGGCGCCGGTGCCCTTGAGCTTGACGATATGGGCATCGATCGACGGCTCCGAGGTCTCGTAGCTCTCCTCCGCCACGATCAGCTTCGACGCCTTTTCGCCGAACACGTCCTTGATGCCGGCGAGGTAGTCCTTGCCGAAATCGTCGTTGGCATAGAAGATCGCGACCTTCGCGTCCGGCTTCTCCTTCAGAATGTATTTTGCGAAGATCTGTGCCTCGACCCGGTAGCTGGGCTGGAAGCCCATCGTCCAGGGAAAGTTCTTCGGGTCGTTCCACTTGCTGGCGCCGGTGGCGAGGAAGAGCTGCGGCACCTTCTTGGAATTGTGATACTTCTGCACGGCGGTCTGGGTCGGCGTGCCCAGCGCGTTGAAGACCAGGAAGACCTCGTCGCTCTCGATCAGCTTGCGGATCTGCTCCACCGTCTTCGGCGGCGAATAGCCGTCGTCATAGGAGATCCAGTTGATCTTGCGGCCGTTGATGCCGCCCTGGTCGTTGATCATCTTGAAATAGGCTTCCTCGGTCTTGCCGATGATGCCGTAGGCGGAGGCGGGACCGGAATAGGCCTCGACATTGCCGATCTTGATCTCGGTGTCGGTGACGCCGGTGTCGTACGCCTTCTGCGCATACGCGGACGGGGTCGCAAGCAGCGTCAACGCCGTTGCTGCGGCAAGCAGGGGGAGTTTCTTGTTCATGAAAATTCCTTGGGGTTTTCTTTGCGGTTTCTTCTGGGTTGGAGCAGGCACGTCAGAAACGAAGAAGCGCCCGCAAGGGGCGCTTTGATCAGGCGTTGGCGACTTTCTTGTCGACTTCGGACGCCACCGAGAATTCTTTCCGCAAGGTCGGCTTGTGGATCTTGCCGGTGGCGTTGCGCGGCAGCGCATCGACGAAGCGCACCTGTCGCGGGCATTTGAAGCGCGCGAGATTGGCTGCGCAGTGCACAAAGACGTCAGCCTCGGTCAGCCGCTGACCGGGCTTGGCCGCCACGATGGCGAGTCCCACTTCGCCCCATTGCGGATCGGGAATGCCGATCACCGCGGCTTCCGCGATCGCGGTGAGCTGATGCAGGACGTTCTCGACCTCGGCCGGATAGACGTTCTCGCCGCCCGAGATGTACATGTCCTTCCAGCGGTCGACGATATAGTAGAAGCCTTCCTCGTCGACGCGCGTCGCATCGCCCGTGTGCAGCCAGCCGTCGGTGAAGGACGTCTTGTTTGCCTCCGGCCTGTTCCAGTAGCCCGGCGTGATGTTCGGGCCCTTGACCCAGAGCTCGCCGAGTTCGCCGACATCGGCATCGCTGCCGTCGGGTCGCACGATCCGCACCTCGGTGTGCAGCACCGGCTTGCCGGCCGAGCCCGCCTTGCGCGCCGCATCCTCGCGATCCAGTACCAGCACGGCCGGCGAGGTCTCGGTCATGCCGTAGCCCTGCTGCAGCGCGACGCCGCGCGCCTCCCAGACTTTGAGCAGCGGCACCGGCATCGGTGCGCCGCCGACACCGCAGACGATCAGCCGGGTCAGGTCGGTGGTCGCGAAGGCCGGATGCTGCGCCATGAACTGGTAGATCGCGGGCACGCCGAAGAAGACGTTGATGCCCTGCGCGGGATCGTTGATCAGGCCGAGCGCCGTGCCGGGATCGAAGGCGCGCATGATCATCACGGTGCCGCCGGCATGCAACACCGGGTTGGTGTAGCAATTGAGCCCGCCGGTGTGGAACAGCGGCAGCACCGTGAGCAGCACCGAGGCCGGGCCGATGCAGGCGGGACCGCCGAGATTGACGCAATTCCAGAAGGTCATGCCATGGGTGATGGTCGCGCCCTTGGGATGGCCCGTGGTGCCCGACGTGTACATGATGGTCGAGACGTCATCGAGCGTGACCTCCTCGGCGCGGGCGAGCGGCTTGGCGGACGCGATGCCGGTCTCGTAAGCGCCGCCGGGGCCGAGCAGCAGGCTGGTCGCGACGTTGCAGAGCTTTGCGACGGCGAGCGCGGTCTCGGCGAGATCAGTGTCGTGGATCATCACCTTCGGCGCGCAATCGCCGGTGATGAACTGGAGCTCGGGAACGGTGAGGCGGGTGTTCAGCGGCACGAAGACGGCGCCGAGCCGTCCGCAGGCGAACTGCACCTCCAGCGTATCGGTCGTGTTCAGCGCCAGCACGGCGACGCGGTCACCGCGCGACACCTTGAGAGTGTCACGGAGAAATCCGGCCAGGCGCGAGACGCGGGCATCGAGCTGCGAATAGGTGAAGCGGCGCTCGCTCGCGAGGTCGATGACCGCGACCTTGTCAGGTGTGCGGCGGCCGTGATGGACGATCCAGTCGTAATAACGAACGGCCAAAATCCCTCCCTCGGCGGTCTTGTGCCGCCTGCGTTCCTATTGCCGGCACCATGCCCGGCGTGGCCCTGGGGCCAGCCGGAGTTTGTGTGCCACGTCTTTTTTTGCCCCGGAGTTGGCCTGCGGGGGGCGAAAATCGTCTTGCGTTGAGTTGCTAGGCCTTAGGCTGCGTGGAGCGGTTCCCCCGGTCAGCCACTCTGCGCAAGTGAACGGCAAATGTTCCGGCCATGGTGGCCAACACGAATCCGCCAGCAGGGCGAGACGACGATGAAGAGCCCGTTCTATACCGACGAGCATGACGCCTTCCGCGAGGTGATGCGCCGCTTCGTCGAGAAAGAGATCACGCCCTTTGCCCATGAATGGGACGAGGCTGGCGAATTTCCCCGCGTGCTCTATCGCAAGGCGGCCGAGATTGGCCTGTTGGGGCTCGGATTCCCCGAGGAATATGGCGGGATCGCCGCCGACCAGTTCATGAAGATCGTCGCGAGCCAGGAATTGGCGCGTGCCGGGGCCGGCGGGGTCAGCGCCAGCCTGATGAGCCACACCATCGGCTCGCCGCCGATCGCGCGGGCGGCGCGCCCGGAAGTGAAGGCGCGGGTGCTACCGCAAGTGCTGTCAGGCGAGAAGATCTCCGCGTTGGCGATCACCGAGCCGGGTGGCGGCTCGGATGTGGCGAACCTCCGCACCAGGGCGCGGCGCGATGGCGATCACTACGTCGTGACCGGCGAGAAGACCTTCATCACCTCAGGGATGCGCGCCGATTATCTGACCGTTGCGGTGCGTACCGGCGGCGAGGGCGCCGGCGGCGTCAGCCTGCTCCTGATCGAGGGCGACACGCCCGGCCTGTCACGCACGAAACTGAAGAAGATGGGCTGGTGGGCCTCCGACACCGCGACGCTGCATTTCGACGACTGCCGCGTGCCGGCCGAAAATCTGATCGGCGAGGAAGGCCAGGGCTTCAAGATCATCATGCGGAATTTCAACAGCGAACGCATGGGCATGGCGGCGGGCTGCACCGCCTTCGCGCGGGTCTGCCTCGACGAGGCGATCGCCTATGCCAAGGAGCGCAAGACTTTTGGCAAGCCGCTCGCCCAGCACCAGGTCATCCGTCACAAGATCGTCGACATGGCGCAGAAGGTCGCGGCATCCCAGTCGATGCTGGAATTGCTGGCCTGGCGGCTGGAGCAGGGCGAGAGCCCGGTCGCCGAGATCTGCATGATGAAGAACCAGGCGACGCAAACCATGGCGTTCTGCGCCTCCGAAGCCGTGCAGATCTTCGGCGGCGCCGGCTTCATGCGCGGCATCAAGGCCGAGCGTATCTACCGCGAGGTCAAGGTCAACGCCATCGGCGGCGGCACCGAGGAGATCATGAAGGATCTGGCGTCAAGGCAGATGGGGCTGTGAACGCCCCACCGTCATGCCCGGGCATAGCCGTCCACAGGACGGCGTCGCTTCCGCTTGCCTATGTCCCGGGCATCCACGTTCTTGCTGCCGGCTGACGAAGACGTGGATGGCCGGGACAAGCCCGGCCATGACGAGCACATTAGAGATACTGAGAGCTGAGCTGACAAAAATGCTATTCACCGCCGACCACGACGACATCCGCCGCTCCTTGCAAAAATTCATCGCCAACGAGATCAAYCCTCATGTCGATGACTGGGAGAAGGCCGACATCTTCCCGGCGCATGAGCTGTTCAAGAAGATGGGCAGCCTCGGTTTCCTCGGCTTGAACAAGCCGGTCGAGTTCGGCGGCTCCGGCCTCGACTATTCCTACGCCCTGATGATGGCGGAGGAGCTTGGCGCCATCACCTGCGGCGGCGTGCCGATGGCGATCGGGGTCCAAACCGACATGGCAACGCCGGCGCTGGCGCGGTTTGGCTCCGACGAGGTGCGGCGCGAATTCCTCAGCCCGTCGATTGCCGGCGATTACGTCGCCTGCATCGGCGTCTCCGAGCCCGGCGCGGGTTCGGACGTTGCCTCGATCAAGACCAATGCACGCTCCGACGGCGACGACTACGTCATCAACGGCGGCAAGATGTGGATCACCAACGGCACGCAGGCCGACTGGATCTGCCTGCTCGCCAACTCCGGCGATGGGCCGGTTCACCGCAACAAGTCGCTGATCTGCGTGCCCATGAAGAGCAAGGGCGTCACGGTGGCGCGAAAGCTCGACAAGATGGGCATGCGCTCCTCCGACACTGCGCAGATCTTCTTCGACAATGTCCGCGTGCCCAAGCGCAACCGGATCGGCGAGGAGGGCAAGGGCTTTACCTACCAGATGATCCAGTTCCAGGAGGAGCGGCTCTGGGGCGCGGCGGCCTGCCTGAAGGCGCATGAATACATCATCAACGAGACCATCGAGTACACGCGTAACCGGAGGGCATTCGGGAAGTCGATCCTCGACAACCAGGTCGTGCACTTCAAGCTCGCGGAGATGCAGACCGAAGTCGAGCTGTTGCGCGCGCTGATCTATCGCGCCGCCGAGCAACTCGTGGCCGGCGAGGACGTGACCAAGCTTGCGACCATGGCCAAGCTGAAAGCCGGCCGGCTCGGGCGCGAGCTCACCGACGCCTGCTTGCAATATTGGGGCGGAATGGGCTTTACCAACGAGACGCCGGTCAGCCGTGCCTATCGCGACAGCCGCCTGACCTCGATCGGCGGCGGCGCCGACGAGGTCATGCTGATGGTCCTGTGCAAGATGATGGGCACGCTGCCCGGCAGTAAAGGTATTTCCTGATGATCACGCTCTATCATTGCGACGCCGCGCGCTCGTTCCGTCCGCTCTGGATGCTGGAGGAGATGGGGCTTCCGTATGAATTGAAGATGCTGCCGTTCCCGCCGCGGGTCTTCGCCAAGGAGTACCTTGCGCTCAATCCGCTCGGCACCATTCCCTTCATGGTCGACGGCGAGACGAAGATGACCGAGTCCTCCGGCATCTGCCATTACCTCGGCATCAAGCACGGACCGACGCCGTTGATGGTCGGACCCGAAGATCCCGCCTATGGCGCGTTCCTGAACTGGATGTATTTTAGCGATGCCACGCTAACCTTCCCGCAGACGCTGGTGCTCCGATACACCCAGCTCGAGCCGGAGGAGCGCCGCAATCCGCAGGTCGCAGGCGATTATGCGAAATGGTTCCTGGGGCGCCTGCGCGCGGTCGAGGCGGCGACGGCCAATGCCGAAACATTGTGCGCAGGCCGCTTCACCGCCGCTGACATTGTCATCGGCTACGCGCTCCGGCTCGCCAACAACGTCGGCCTCGCCAAGGATTTCGGGCCAAATGTCGCAGCCTATTGGGCGCGGCTGCAGCGGCGCGACGGATTCAAGCGCGCGGTTGCGGCGGAGCAGAAGGCCGGCGTCGAGCAGAATGTTGCGCCGCGCGTGAGGGCGTAAGGGAGGCTGTCATTCCGGGGGCGATGCGAAGCGTCGAACCCGGAATCGCGCGCAGCAATCTCCAGGTTCCGGTTTCGGTCCGGCGGACCGCCCCGGAACAATAACGCATGTCTCCATGACAGCGCTATCGCGCCGTGACAGCGCCCAAATTTCCGCTAAGGTGACCTCCGTCCGCAGCGGCCAAAGAGCCGCGCGAGGAGGATCCCAATGGAAGATAACGGTCGCGAATCCGACCATCTGATGCTGATCACGCCGGAGCGGGTATTCTATGCCGGCCTGCTTGGCCGCCCCCGCAAGCGCACCCCCGGCTGCTGCCACGTCTATGTCGCTGTGAAGGGCAGCCTGCATCTGACGATCGACGACGTTCTCGCCACCGGCGAGCTGTTCGTGACCCTGCCGAACCAGCGGCATTCCATCGCCAGCGACTACCGCACTGCAATCAGCGTGACGCTTGAGCCGGAAAGCATGCCGGACGGCGTGATCGAGGCCCTGGCCGAGCGGCTGACCGGACCTGACCGGGCCGTCTATGCCCGCAAGATCCTCGCCGCCTACACGCTGCTGCGCCAGCGCCGCTATGGCGACATCACCACCGCCGAATTCGACGAGATGTGCTTTGGCGAGGCGTTGCCGCGTCGCGTGCTCGATCCGCGCGTGATGCGCGCCGTCGCCCGCATCGGCCGCTTCTCCGGCGAGCCGGTGACGGCGGATACGTGCGCCGCCGAAGCGGGGCTCTCGGCCTCGCGCTTCCTGCATCTGTTCAAGGAGGAGACCGGCATCTCGTTCCGCTCCTTCCGCGCCTGGAAGCGCGCGCGGCATTTGCTGCACTTCGCCAACCAGGACCTCAATCTCGCCCATCTCGCGCAGGACATCGGCTATCCCGACTCGACCCATTTTAGCCATTCGATCCGGCGCTTCTATGGATTGAAACCGCGCGCGATCTTCGTCGGCTCGCGCGACCTCGCGATCTACCGCAGCACCGAGACGGTGAGGCTCGCGGAGGCGAGTTAGGCGCGCTCTCGTAGGGGGGCAAAGCGAAAGCGTGCCCACCATCTTCGTTCAGCGCCAAGACGTGGTGGGCACGGCGCGAGAGCGCCTTGGCCCACCCTACGATAGCCGTGCCTTCCAGCTTCTCCGCGCAAGAAGCCGCATGCCGCTCATCACATGATCGCAAGCGTTGAATTCTCAACGTGCGAGACATTTTTGGCATGAGCGACAAGGCCGTCATCACCTGCGCGCTGAACGGCGTGCTCACCGACCCGAAGCAGCACAACGTGCCTGTGACGCCCGAGCAGATGGCGCGCGAAGCCAAGGCTGCGTTCGATGCCGGTGCCAGCATCATGCACATCCATCTGCGCGAGCAGGCGCCAGACAAGGGACATCTGCCGTCCTGGGACGTGAGCGTCAGCAAGGAGATTCAGCAGGCCATCCGCGAGGCCTGCCCCGGCGTCATCATCAATCACACCTCGGGCGTCTCAGGGCCGAACTACAGCGGCGCGCTCGACTGCATCCGCGAGACCAGGCCCGAGATCGCGGCCTGCAACGCCGGCTCGCTGAACTATCTGAAGGTGAAAGCCGACAACAGTTGGGCCTGGCCGCCGATGATGTTCGACAACGCGGTCGAGAAGGTGAAGGACTATCTCGACGTCATGAACGCGGTCGGGACCATCCCCGAGTTCGAATGTTTCGACGTCGGCATCGTCCGCTGTGTCGGCATGTACCACCAGGTCGGCATGTACAAAGGCCCGCTCGAATATAATTTCGTGATGGGCGTTGCCTCCGGCATGCCGTCCGATCCCGATCTGCTGCCGATCCTGATCAAGCTGAAGCGGCCCGAGGCGCATTTCCAGGTCACCGCGATCGGCCGCGAAGAGATCTGGCCGCTGCACCAGCGCTGCGCCGAGCTCGGCGGCCATCTCCGCACCGGCCTGGAGGACGCCTTCTATCTCGCCGACGGCAAGAAGGTGACGTCGAACGGCCAGTTGATCGAGGCCATCGCCGCCTGCGCCCGCCGTGCGGGCCGCGAGATCGCAAGCCCCGCCGAGGCGCGGAAGATCTTTGGGACGAATAGGTAAGGTATCGCCTCAACCGTCATTGCGAGCGAAGCGAAGCAATCCAGGGTCTTTCCGCGGTGACGGTCTGGATTGCTTCGTCGCTTCGCTCCTCGCAATGACGAGCAGGATAGAGTTATGTCCATTCTCGACAACACCATTTCCCCCGGCAGCACTGCCTATCACGCCAATCGCGACGGCATGCTCGCGCTGATCGACCGCATGCGCGCGCTGGAAGAGCGCACGCGTGCGGCGTCGGCGGCGGCAAAGGATCGCTTCCACAAGCGCGGCCAGCTGCTGCCGCGCGAACGCGTCGCGCTGGTGCTCGATCCCGGCGCGCCCTTCATTGAGCTGTCGACGCTCGCCGGTTACATGTTCGACGTATCAGATGCGAACAAGAGCGTGCCCGGCGGCGGCGTCATCGCCGGCATCGGCTTCGTCTCCGGCGTCCGCTGCATGGTCAGCGCCAATGACGCCGGCATCGATGCCGGTGCGCTCCAGCCTTACGGCCTCGACAAGACGCTGCGGGTGCAGGAGCTCGCGCTGGAGAACAAGCTGCCTTACGTCCAGCTCGTCGAAAGCGCCGGGGCCAATCTGCTGCGCTACCGCGTCGAGGACTTTGTCCGTGGCGGCAACATCTTTCGCAATCTCGCGCGGCTCTCGGCGGCGGGGCTGCCGGTCGTCACCGTCACGCACGGTTCGTCCACGGCGGGCGGCGCCTATCAGACCGGCCTGTCCGACTACATCGTCATGGTGCGCGGCCGCACCCGCGCGTTCCTTGCAGGTCCCCCATTGCTGAAGGCCGCGACAGGCGAGATCGCGACCGAGGAAGAGCTTGGCGGTGCCGAGATGCACACCCAAATCTCCGGCCTCGGCGATTATCTCGCGGAGGACGACCGCGATGCGTTGCGCATCGCGCGCGAGATCATGGCGGCGCTGGAATGGGAGCGGCCGGGCCGGGCGGCTCCGCAGTTCAAGCCGCCGCGCTATGATCAGGACGAGCTGCTCGGCATCATGCCGATGGATCACAAGCGCACCGTCGACATGAAGCAGGTGATCGCGCGTATCGTCGACGATTCCGACTTTACCGAGATGGCGCCCAATTACGGCCCCGCCACCGTCTGCGGTCACGCCCGCATCGAAGGCCAGGCGATCGGCATCATCACCAACAACGGCCCGCTCGATCCCGCCGGCGCCAACAAGGCGACGCATTTCATCCAGGCCTGCTGCCAGACCCGCACGCCGATCCTCTATCTCAACAACACCACCGGCTACATGGTCGGCAAGGCCTATGAAGAAGCCGGCATGATCAAGCACGGCTCCAAGATGATCCAGGCTGTCACGTCGGCGACGGTGCCGCAGATCACCATCTATTGCGGCGCCTCGTTCGGCGCCGGCAATTACGGCATGTGCGGACGCGGCTTCCATCCGCGCTTCTGCTTCTCCTGGCCCAATGCCAAGACCGCCGTGATGGGCGGCGAGCAGGCGGCGGAAACCATGGCGATCGTGACGGAAGCCGCTGCCGCGCGCCGCGGCAAGCCGGTCGAGAAAGAAAAGCTCGACGCGATGAAGGCCCAGATCATCGGCGTGTTCGACGGCCAGATGGACGTGTTCTCGACCAGCGCGCGCGTGCTCGACGACGGCGTGATCGATCCGCGCGACACCCGCGCGGTGCTGTCCGAGGTGCTCGCGATCTGCCGCGAGGGCGATACGCGCACACCCCAGCGCATGCAATTCTCGGTGGCCCGCCCATGAGGAACGGATCAGTGCAGCACCGGCCGTTCTTCAGGGTTTTGGTTGCCAATCGCGGCGAGATCGCGCTACGCGTGATGCGGAGTGCGCGGCAGCTCGGCCTCGGCGTCGTTGCGGTCTATTCGGATGCCGATCGCGATGCGCTCCATGTGCGGCAGGCCGACCAGGCCGTGCGCATCGGCGAGGCCCTGCCCGCGCAATCCTATCTCAACATTTCCGCGATCATCGCCGCGGCCAAGGCGAGCGGCGCGGATGCCGTGCATCCCGGCTATGGCTTCCTCGCCGAGAACGAGGAGTTTGCACAAGCGTGCAAGGATGCGGGCCTCGTCTTCATCGGTCCCTCGCCGCAGGCGATCGAGGCCATGGGTAACAAGGCCGGCGCCAAGGAGATCATGAAGAAGGCCGGCGTGCCCTGCGTGCCCGGCTATCAGGGTGCCGACCAAAGCGACGAGGTCATGCTCGCGGAAGCCAGGAAGATCGGCTTCCCCGTGATGATTAAGGCGGTTGCGGGCGGTGGTGGCCGCGGCATGCGGCTCGTCACCGATGCGGCATCCTTCCCGGATGCGTTGCGTAGCGCGCGGTCGGAGGCAAACGCCGCCTTCGGCGATCCGACCGTTATCCTCGAGCGAGCGATCCAGAACCCGCGGCACATCGAGATCCAGGTGTTCGGCGACAGCCATGGCAACGCCATCCATCTCGGCGAGCGCGACTGCTCGGTGCAGCGGCGACATCAGAAGCTGATCGAGGAGGCGCCATCGCCGGCGGTCACGCCGGAGCTGCGTGCGAAAATGGGCGAGGTCGCGGTAGCGGCAGTCAAGGCGCTGCGCTATGAGGGCGCCGGCACGCTGGAATTCCTGCTCGACGCCAGCGGCGAGTTCTACTTCATGGAGATGAACACGCGCCTCCAGGTCGAGCATCCCGTCACCGAAGCCATCACCGGGCTCGATCTCGTCGAGCTGCAGCTGCGTGTCGCCCGTGGCGAGCCTCTGCCGGTGAAGCAGCAGGACATCAAATTCTCAGGCCACGCCATCGAGGTGCGGCTCTGCTCTGAAGATGCCGCGCAGGATTTCATGCCGCAGTCCGGCCGCATGGCCCGCTGGCAGGTGCCTGACAGCATCCGCGTCGAGCACGCGCTGCAATCGGGCGCGGAGATCCCGCCGTTCTACGATTCCATGATCGCCAAGGTGATCGGCCATGGCGCGACACGGGAGGAGGCGAGGGGGCGGCTGATCGTCGGCCTGGAGCAACTCACTGCGTTTGGCGTGACCACCAATCAGGCGTTCCTGATGTCCTGCCTGCGCCATCCCGGATTTGCCAGGGGCGAGGCGACGACAGCTTTCATCGGCGCACATCGCGACGAACTGTTGGCGCCGCCGGCGAATGCTGCATTCGATACGGCGCTGGCTGGCCTGCTGCTCTATGTCACCAATCCGCGCGCGCCGTCATGGCAAGATGGCCGAAGCCTGGCGGCAACATTCCCGCTGCCGGCGAAAGTCGAGATCGCCGGCCACACCCACGAGCTCGAAGTCACGCGCGAGCGCGATGGCGGCTACATCGTCGCCGCCGACGGCCGTCAGGACAAGTTCGAGATCGACCAGCTCGATCCCGACGCCGTCCGCTTCCGCCACGACGGCGTGATGGACAGCGCAAAATTCCTGCGCGATGGCGACCGGCTCTACCTCCAGCATCGCGGCATCCCGCTTGCGGTCACCGATCTCACCCTCGCCGCACCGAAGGCGGCTGCGAGTAATGGCGGCGATGGCAAAGTCCGCGCCGCCATGAACGGCCGTGTCGTCGCCGTGCTGGTCAAGCCCGGCGACCGCGTCACCGCCGGTCAACCGGTGATGACCTTGGAAGCAATGAAGATGGAGCACGTCCACAAGGCCGGTATCGACGGCGTGGTCGCCGCGATCGACGTCGCCGAAGGCGAACAGGTCACGACGGGCAGGATCGTCGCGGAGATCGGGGCAGGCTAGCCTCTCTCCGTCATTGCGAGCGAAGCGAAGCAATCCAGTCTGCATCCGCAGAAGCACTCTGGATTGCTTCGCAGCGCTCGCAATGACGATGGGGAGAGATGCCGTCTCAAACGCGACTCGCTGCCGTGGCTGCACGCGGGCGTCCCAATAAATCCAAATAATTCCAATATGATATTGCCTGTTTGATCTCGCTCACGATTATTATTGAACATTGTTCAATCCTGGGCTACTAATAATGAGCGATGTCAAATCATGTGGAGGCCTGCATGTTGCGCGCAAATCACCACGCCCGAGAGACCGATGCCCTGCTGCCGTCAGTGTCCCGCCGGTTCTCGTTCGCCCCGCCGCAAGTTCGCGAAAAATATCTGATCGGCGCACTCTTCGTCCTGACGCTCGTGGCGCTCCTCGCGCCGGCGTTGCCCGCCTCCGCCTGGCACATCCCGCATTTCGTCGACACTCGCACCTGGCTGGGCGTGCCCAACGCAGGCGACGTGCTGAGCAATCTTGCCTTCCTGGCGATGGGCGCTTGGGGCTTGCTGCGCCTGCGTGCCCACCCTGATGCGCCCGCGGGTGCAGGTTGCCTCTTCGTGGGTCTGATCCTCACTTGCATAGGATCGTGCATCTATCATCTGGATCCCGACGCGCCGCAGCGGCTGGTGGCCGATCGTCTCGGTATGGCGGTGGCGTTCGCGGGCTTTCTGGGCATCGCGGCCAGCGAGCGCATCAGCGTGCGTGCCGGTCAGGCGGTGGTGGTGCTGGTGACGGTTGCGGGCCTGCTCGCGGCCTGGGTGGCACGCGAGAATCTCACGCCATGGGTGGTCGTGCAGTTCGGCGGCATGGCGTTGGCCGTGGGACTGGCGTTGACACGGCCCCGGCCCGGTGCGCTTGGCGTGTCTCTGGGCGGCGTGATCTTCTTTTACGCGCTGGCCAAGCTTTTCGAGCTGGGTGACGTGACCATATTTGAAGCGACAGGCCACATTGTCTCGGGCCACACGCTCAAGCATCTGGCCGCCGCGCTGGCGGCGTGGCCGGTGATCCGGGCGTTGCGGCCTACTGGCTCCGCCCCGTCCCCTCGTTGAGCAGACACGCCACCTGATGCCCGTCGCCGGCATCCACCAGCGCCGGCCGCTCCGTCTTGCACCGCTCGATCGCAAACCGGCAGCGGGTGTGAAACGCGCAGCCCGATGGCGGATTGACCGGGCTCGGCACGTCGCCGTCGACCAGCGGCGCGAGCTTCTTGGCAAACGGGTTCGCAACCGGCACTGACGCGAGCAGGGCCTGCGTGTAGGGATGGCGCGGGTTGCGGAACAGCTCGTCCTTGCCGGCGATCTCGACGATCCGACCGAGATACATCACGGCGACGCGGTGGCTGATATGGGCGACCACGGCGAGGTCATGCGCGATGAAGAGATAGGAGAAGCCGTGCGCCTTCTGCAGGTCGATCAGGAGATTGATCACCTGCGCCTGGATCGAGACGTCGAGCGCGGAGACCGGTTCATCGCAGACGATCAGGCGCGGCCCGAGCGCCAGCGCGCGTGCGATGCAGATGCGCTGGCGCTGGCCGCCGGAGAATTGATGCGGGAAGTTGCGCATCTGATCAGGCCGCAGGCCCACCTGCTCGAACAGTCTTGCGGTACGCGCTTCCAGCTCCTTGCCGCTTGCGAGCCCGTGCACGGCGAGCGGCTCGCCGACGATGTCGCCGGCGGTCATGCGCGGATTGAGCGAAGCGAACGGGTCCTGGAACACGATCTGCATTGAGCGGCGATGCGGCCGCAGCGCGGTCTTGGAGAGACGGGTGATGTCCTCTCCGTCAAGGCGGATCTGGCCCGAAGTCGGCTCGACCAGCCGCAGCACGCTGCGCGCCACCGTCGACTTGCCGCAGCCGGATTCGCCAACCAGGCCGAGCGTCTCGCCGGTATGAACCGAGAACGAGACGCCATCGACCGCATGCACGGTGCCGACCTGCCGCCGCAACACGCCGGCGCGCACCGGATAGTGCTTCTTGAGATCAGTGACTTCGAGCAGCGCTTCGGTCATGCCACCTCCGCCACTTCGGCCGCGCGCCAGCACGCCGCGAGATGGCCGCCGCCCCAGTCCGCCAGCGGCGGATATTCGACCTCGCAACGCTTGATCGCGAGCTTGCAGCGTGGCGCGAAGGCGCAGCCTTTCGGCAACCGCACCAGCGACGGCACCGTGCCGGGAATTTCGTTCAGTCGAGCCTGCGCCGGCATGCCGGACGCCGGCACAGCGGGGATCGAGGCCATCAGCCCGCGCGTATAGGGATGCTTTGGCGCCGCGAACAGCGCTTCCACCGTTGCCTCCTCCACCTTCTTCCCCGCATACATCACGATCACCCGCTGCGCGGTCTGCGCGACGACGCCGAGATCATGCGTGATCAGCAGGAGCCCGGTGCCGAGCTCCTTCTGAAGGTCGAGGATCAGCGCCAGGATCTGCGCCTGGATGGTGACGTCGAGCGCGGTGGTCGGCTCGTCCGCGATCAGCAGCGCCGGCCGGCAGGCGAGAGCCATCGCGATCATCGCGCGCTGGCGCATGCCGCCGGAAAGCTGATGCGGATATTCCCGCGCGCGCCGCGCCGGTTCGGGAATGCGTACCAGCCGCAGCATTTCGACCGCGATGTCGCGCGCTTCTCTGGCCGGCATCGCCCGGTGCAGCCGCACCGCCTCGACGATCTGGTCACCGATCCGCATCACCGGATTGAGCGAGGTCATCGGCTCCTGGAAGATCATGGAGATGCGATTGCCCCTGACGGCGCGCATCTCGGCTTCATCCAGTGCCAGCAGCTCGGTGCCTTCGAGCGTGACCGTGCCGCCGACGATGCGACCGGGCGGATCGGGGACGAGCCGCATCAGGGAAAGCGCGGTGACGCTCTTGCCGCAGCCGGATTCGCCGACGATCGCCAGCGTCTCGCCGCGCCTCACGGTGAAGGAGACGTCGTCGACGGCTTTGAACAGGCCGGAATTGGTGAAGAACACCGTCTTCAGGTTCTTCACATCGAGCACGAGATCGGATTTGTTTGCCATCAGCCGCGCTGCCGGGGATCGAGGATGTCGCGCAGGGCGTCGCCGAACAGGTTGGCGCCGAACACGGCGAGGCTGATCGCGATGCCCGGGAAGATCACCAGCCATGGCGCAGTGCGGACATATTCGGCGGCGGATTCCGAGAGCATGCGTCCCCAGGACGGATAGGGTTCGGGAATGCCGAGGCCGAGGAAGGACAGCGAGGCCTCGGTCAGGATGGTCGAGCCGAGCTGCGCGGTCGCGAGCACGATCAGCGGCGCCAGCGTGTTCGGCAGCACGTGGCGCAGCGCGATGCGCACCTCGCTCATGCCGATCGACTTGGCGGCTTCGATAAAGGGCAGTTCGCGCAGCGCCAGCGTGTTGGCACGAATGACGCGCGACACCGTCGGGATCAGCGGAATGGCGATGGCGATGATGACGTTCGGCAGGGACGGACCGAGCGCGGCGGTCATGATCAGCGCGAGGACCAGCAATGGAAGCGCTTGAAGAATATCGGAGACGCGCTGGAACACGAGATCGACCCAGCCGGAGAGATAGCCCGAGGTCAGCCCGACGATGACCCCGATCGTGCCGCCAAGTGCCGTCGAGCCGATGCCGACGGCGAGCGAGATCCGCGCGCCGTGGATGATGCGGCTGAACACGTCGCGGCCGAAGGAATCCGTGCCCATCCAATGCGCCAGGCTCGGGCGCGCCAGCGCGCGGGCGGCGTCGATGGTCAGGGGATCGTAACGCGCGATGAAATCGGCAAAGATCGCCGTGAACACGAACAGCGTCATGATCATCAGCCCGGCCGCGCCCAGCACATGCCGCTGCGCCAAATACAGCACGCGCCGCCAGCCACCGGTCGCATACGCGCCGGCCCGCCTCAGTTCAACGTCATAGTCGATTGCGGCCAAGCTGATCTCCTAATCCGTATACCGGATACGCGGGTCGAACACGGCATAGAGCATGTCGACGATGAAGTTCGCGCTCACCACCACGACCGCGATCAGCATCACGAGGTTCTGCACGATCGGATAGTCGCGCCAGCGGATCGCCTCGACCAGGAAGCGCGCGACGCCGGGGATGTTGAATACGGTCTCGGTCACGATCAGGCCGCCGATCAGGAACGCGGCCTCGATGCCGATCACGGTGATGACGGGCAGGATCGCGTTCTTCAGCGCATGCTTATAGTTGACGGCGGCGTCGGAGGCGCCCTTGGCGCGCGCGGTGCGGATATAGTCCTGCCGCAGCACCTCCAGCATCGAGGATCGCGTGATGCGCATGGTCAGCGCGGCGCTGCGGAAGCCGACGGCGGCCGCCGGCACGGCGTAGGTCGCGAACGCCTCGAGCCAGGTCTGCGGGTTGGGATTGAAGATCGGCATCTGGTTGAACATCGCCACCGACGCCGTGAGGATCAGCAGGCCAAGCCAGAACGAGGGCAGCGACAAGCCGCTGAGGCTGACGACGCGCAACGCGTAATCGAGCCGTGTGCCCTGCTTCACCGCGCTGATGACGCCGAGCGGAATGCCGATCGACGCCGAAAACAACAGCGCCAGCCCGGCGAGCCGCGCGGTGATTGGGATCCGCGGCAAAATCTCCTGAAGCGCGGGCTTCTCGGAAACATAGGAGTAGCCGAAATCGCCGCGCAGAAAGCCGCTGATCCAGTGCCAATACTGCACGACCAGCGGCTGGTCGATGCCGAGCTCCTTCTCCAGATTGGCCTTGTCGGCGGGGTCGACGTAGCCCGCCGCGGCGAACAGGATCTCGACGATGTTGCCGGGCACGATGCGCAGCAGGAAGAAGATGACGACCGAGATCCCGAACAGGGTCACGAGCATCAGGAACAGGCGCCGCACCAGATAGGCAAACATGCATCGCCTCCTGTCGAAACCGTCAGCCGCCTGCGCTACTTGTCCATCCAGACGTCCTCGTAGCGATACCCATTATAGGAGCTGTTCGACATCACCGTTACGCCCTTGACATAGGGCTGCCAGCAGGAGCCGGTGCGCGCGTGGAAGATGATCGGGCGGGCGACGTCCTCCTGCAGCTTCTTGTCGATGTCCCACACCAGCTTCTTGCGCTTGTTGACGTCGGTCTCCTGCGACTGCACGTCGAACAGCTTTTCGATCTCCTTGTTGCAGTAATTGGTGTAGTTGCGCTCGGAGCCGCAGGAATAGTTCTCGTAGAACGACTGGTCGGGATCGTCGACGGCGTTGCCGGTCAAATTGAGCCCGAGCATGTAGTCCTTGCGTGCGATCTTCGGGAACCAGTTCGCGGTCTCGACCACGTCGAGCTCGCCGTCGATATAGATGCTCTTGAGCTGGTCGATCAGGATCACCGCGGGATCGCGGTAGACCGGGATGTTGCGGGTCGAGACCTTGACGGCGAGATGCTTGTCCGGCCCGTAGCCGGCCTTCTGCATCAGCTTCCTGGCTTCCTCGCGGTTGGCGTTCACATCGGGGCCATAGCCGGGAATGGTCTCGAGCATCTCCTTCGGCATGCCCCACAGCCCGTTCGGCGGCGGCAGCATGGTGCCGCCGACATCGCCCTGGCCCTCGAACATGATCGAGATGAACGCCTTGCGGTCGAGCGACAGCGCCATGGCGCGGCGGATGTCGATATTGTCGAACGGCGGCGAGGACGAATTGACGATGATGTTGGTGGCGACATTGTTGGGCTCGACCACGCAGACCGCTTTCGGCGCCTGCGATTTGACGTCCTTCAGCAGCGGAATGCTCACTTCAGTCGGGAACGCCATGTCGAACTTGCCGGCGACGAAGGCGAGGATCGCGGTCGAACGGTTCGGGATGATGGTGAACTCGATGCCGTCGAGATAGGGCCGCCCCTCGCGCCAATAGTCGGGATTGCGGGTCAGCTTGATCGATTCATTGGCCTTGAACTCGACGAATTTGAAGGGGCCGGTGCCGATCGGGTGCGTGCGCATGTCGCCGGGCGAGACGTGACAGGGATAGACCGGCGTGTAGCCCGAGGCGAGCAGGGCCAGCAGCGACGGCTGCGGCCGCTTCAAGTTGAAGGAAACTTCGAGGTCGCCGTTGGTGGAGACGTCGTTGACCTGCTCGTACCAGGTCTTGCGCGGATTCTGCCGGAACTTCTGCTGCGACTTGCCCATCAGCATGTCGAAGGTGCATTTGACGTCCGCGGAGGTGAACGGCTTGCCGTCATGCCATTTCACGCCCGGGCGCAGCTTGAAGGTCAGCGTCTTGTTGTCGTTGACCCAGGCCCAGCTCTCGGCGAGTTCCGGAATGATGTTGTCCATCCTGTTCTGCGCCTCGTCCTGCTTGTAGATGACGAGGTTGTTGAACACAGGCATGAAGGGAACATTGAGCGAATAGGTCGCGCCTTCATGGATCGAGGCATTGCCGGGGCTGTCGCGGTGGTACATCCGCAGGATTCCGCCCTGCTTGGGCCCGCCGGCGAGCGCGGTCGTCGAGGCCGTCAGCACAGATAGCACCGCCACTGCGGCGAGCGCCCACACGCTCCGCATGCTCATCCTCCCTGGACATTAGTCTTTTGGGCCTTTGCGGCCTGTTTGTCAGACGATAGCGACGCGCGTGCAACGAGGCAACCGGCAAGGCCGCTCGCCGCCTCGACAATTCGGATGACGGAAGGCCGCAGGCGTTCACACTCTCTTCATGTGAGAGTGCAGGTGCGAAGGGATGGTTCCTGTGCAGATGTTGCGGGCAGCTGCCTCAACAAACTCCGCCGTCGTCCCGGACAAGCGAAGCGCAGATCCGGGATCCATAGCCACAGGAAGTCGTTTGATGAAGACTCGGAGTTACCTGCTCGCGTGACGACTCCTGCCGGTGGTTATTGGTCCCGGGTTCGCGGCTTCGTCGCGCCCCGGGACGACAGTGGGGCTCACACGATCCGTGACGTCTTGTTCCCCCAATAGCGGTCCCGCAGCAGCCGCTTGTACAGCTTGCCCGTCGGCAGCCGCGGCAGTTCCTTCTCGAAATCGACCGAGCGCGGCACCTTCTGCCGCGACAGCGACTGGCCGCAGAAGGCGATCAGTTCTTCGGCGAGCGCCTCGCCCGGCACGATGCCGGGCATCAGCTGCACCACCGCCTTCACCTCTTCGCCGAGATCGGGATTGGGCACGCCGAACACCGCGGCATCGGCGACCTTCGGATGGGTGATCAGCAGGTTCTCGCATTCCTGCGGATAGATGTTCACCCCGCCGGAGACGATCATGAAGGTCGCGCGGTCGGTCAAATAGAGGAAACGATCCTCGTCGACATAGCCGACGTCGCCGACCGTGCTCATGCTGCCGTCGGCCGAGCGCGCCTCCCTGGTCTTCTCGGGGTCGTTGAAATATTCGAACGCCGAGGCCGTCTTGAACCAGACCTGGCCCGGCGTCCCGGTCGGGCACGCCCTCATGTTCTCGTCGAGAATGTGGAGGTCGCCGAGCAGCACCTTGCCGACGGTGCCGCGGTGGCTAAGCCATTCCTCGCTGTTGCAGGCGGTGAAGCCGAGGCCTTCGGTCGCGCCGTAATATTCGTGGATGATCGGCCCCCACCATTTGATGATGTCGTCCTTGACCAGTGCCGGGCAGGGCGCTGCGGCGTGGATCGCGATCTCGAGCGACGACAGGTCGTAGCGGCCGCGCACCTCCTCCGGCAGCTTCAGCAAGCGCGAGAACATCGTCGGCACCAGCTGGGTGTGGGTGATACCCCATTGCTGGACGAGCTGGAGATAACGTTCGGGATCGAACGTCTCCTTGATGATCACGGTGCCGCCCATGCGGATCGTGAGGTTCACCGCGGCTTGCGGCGCGGAGTGATAGAGCGGGGCAGGCGAGAGATAGACCATGCCCTCGCGATAGCGCCAAAGCTTTGTCAGGAAATCGAACAGCGGCAGATTGTGCTTCGGCGGTTCCTCCGGCAGCGGGCGCAGGATGCCTTTCGGCCGTCCGGTCGTGCCGGATGAATAGAGCATGGCGGTGCCGAGCCATTCATCGGCGATCGGAGCCTCGGGCAGGTCGGCGGTCACCTCGGCGAGGCCGACGATACGGTCGCTCTCGCCGGGGCCGTCGGCGACGATGCAGAGCTTGATGGCCGGACAGGCCTTGATCGCCTCGCGGGCGATGTCGAGTTTCGCAACGGACGTGATCAGGATTTTCGACTGGCTGTTGACGAGGAGATAGGCGAGCTCGCCCGGCGTCAGGAACGAGTTGATGCAGGTGTAGTACAGCCCGGAGCGCTCGCCCGCGCCGCAGGCTTCGAGGTAGCGCGAATTGTTCTCCATGAAGATCGAATAATGGTCGAGCCGCTTCAAGCCGTGCTCGCGGAACAGATGCGCCAGGCGGTTGCTGCGCGCATCGAGCTCGCGATAGGTGACGGCCTCGCCGGTTGCAGCCATGATGAAGGCGGGCTGGAGCGGGCGTAGACGAGCATGCTGACCTGGATACATCAGTCCTCCGGCTTGAAATTATGCGGCGAGAAGCAGGATTTCGCGAATGTCGGCGGGGCCGCCGATCTTGCGCGGGTTGCGCGGGATCCAGTTGGTGCGCATCGCCTGTTCGGCGATGGCGTCGAAATGCTCAGGCGAGACGCGGACGTCGGCGAGGCTGCGCGGCATGCCGAGCGAGCGGATGAAGGCGTCGAGCACGTCGCCGGCGTTGTGGCCGGGAAAACCCATCGCGGCGGCGACGATCGTCTGGCGCTCGGAATTGTCGCGCGCATTCCAGCGCATCACCGCAGGGAGCATGATGCAGGAGGTGTAGCCGTGCGGCACGTCGAAGGCCGCACCCAGCACATAGCCAATGCCATGGCTCGCGCCCATCGGCACGCCGGCGGCGAGCGCGCCCATCGACAGCCAGGTGCCGATCTGCGCATCCATGYGGGCGTCGAGGTCGGCAGGGTCGGCCTTCACCCGCGGCAGCGCGTCGGCGAGCATGGCCAGCCCCTTCACCGACTGCGCATCGGCATAAGGGTGCGTCTCGCGCGAGCAGATCGCCTCGACGCAATGGTCGACGGCGCGGATGCCGGTGGAGAGAAACAGCCATTCCGGCGTGTGCACGGTGATGGCGGGATCGAGGATGGTCGCGCGCGGCACCGTGAGCGGATGCCGCAGCATCTGCTTCACATGCGTGACACGGTCGGTGACGCCGGCGATCGCGCTGAATTCGCCGCCGGCGATCGTGGTCGGAACGCTGATCTGGCGCACGCTCGGCGCCGTTATTTCCGGCGCGACGCCCTTGTGGACGCGGATGCGCTCGATGCCGTCGATATCGTCAATGCCGTTGGCAAGGCAGAGCTGCACCGCCTTGGCACCGTCGGTGATCGAGCCGCCGCCCACGGTTACGATCAGGTCGGCGTTCACTTCGCGTGCGGCATTGGTGGCGGCGATCACCGCCTCGCGCGGAGTGTGCGCCGGCATGGCGTCGAACAGGCCGGCGCAACGCGCGCCGAGCGCCTGTTTGATCTTCGCGATTTCGTCGGTCTGACGGTTCAGCGTGCCCGAGACCATCAGGAAGGCGCGGCGCGTCCCCAGCCGGTCCATCTGCGCAACGACGGCCTCGGCCGCGGGATGGCCGAACACGACCTCCTCGATCGCGCCGTAAACGACACGTCCCTGGTGCACGCCTGTCCTCCCAGGACAATTCGGCTTTGTTTTTCTGGGAGCAATCTAGCCGAGCGGACGGTGTCCGTCATGTGCGAAGACGCTGGCGACTTTCTTACCCTCCGCCTCCAGGGGAGGGTGGCGAGCGCCGCGTCTTGATTGCTGACCTTCCGCCGACGCGCATCAGCTGCCGCTTGTCATCATCTCTCTCGCTGTCAACCCGTCATCCGGCTAGGGCATCCGCCCAAGCGTTGCRCGCGCTTTCGTCTTGAAGATTTCATCATTGAAACCCATCTTGTGTCGCCCGCGGGTAGGCGAGTACGCTGCTTTTGCTGCGGCAAATGTGCGAGGGACTTGGGATGAGCGGACCGGACCGAAACGAGCATTTTGTCAAAACGCACGATTTCGTCCTACCTCGACTTTGCGCAATTGCCGGGCTCCTCGCCGCGACGTTCGCTCTCACTGGTTGCGGACAACCGGCCTCGCAGGCCGCCGCCCCACCGCCGCCGCCGGTGACCGTCGCCCAGCCCGTCAAGCGCACCGTCACCGATTGGGATGAGTTCACCGGCCGCTTCGAGGCGGTCGAGGAGGTGCAGGTGCGCCCCCGTGTCGGCGGCTTCGTCAACTCCGTCGAGTTCCAGGACGGCGCGATCGTGCATCAGGGCGACCTGCTCTATGTCATCGACCCGCGCCCGTTCGAGGCGGTGGCCGAGCAGGCGGACGGCCAGTTGTCCGACGCGCGTGCCAAGGTGGAGCTTGCCAAGCGCGAGCTCGACCGTGGCCTGAACCTGGTCCAGACCAGCGCGGTCTCCGAGCAGGCCGTCGACCAGCGTCGCCAGGCCTTGCAGGCGGCGCATGCCGCGGAGACGCAGGCCGCAGGTGCGCTGAAGGCCGCCCGGCTCAATATCGAGTTCACCCATGTGACCGCGCCGCTCACCGGCCGCGTCAGCCGCCATCTCGTCAGCCCCGGCAATCTCGTGCAGGGCAGCGATACCGGCACCTCGACGCTGCTGACCTCGATCGTCGCGCTCGACCCGATCTACGTCTATTTCGACATGGATGAGGCGACCTTCATCAAATACAGCAAGCTGTGGTTCGAAGGCCGGCGCCCGAGCTCGCGCGACACCGCGAACCCAGTGCAGGTGACGCTCGCCGGCGAGACCAAGCCGTCGCATGAGGGCACCATCAACTTCCTCGACAACCGCCTCGATGTCTCCACCGGCACGCTGCGCAGCCGCGCCGTGATCAAGAACACCGATCTCTCGATCCTGCCGGGCCAGTTCGGCCGCGTCCGCCTGATCGGCAGCGCGCCCTATGAGGCGCTGCTGATTCCCGACGTTGCCGTCGCAACCGACCAGTCCCGCAAGATCGTGTTCGTCGTGAAGCCGGACGACACCGTCGAGGCGCGCCCCGTGGTGCTCGGTCCGCTCGATGAGGGCCTGCGCGTGATCCGCGAGGGACTGAAGGCGGAGGACCGCGTCATCGTCAACGGCATCCAGCGCGCCCGCGTCGGCGCCAAGGTCGCTCCGTCTCCTGCGCCAGCGCCGGCCAAGCCCGGTGACAAGTCATGAACCTTGGCCGTCTCTCCATCAACCAGCCCATCCTGGCGATGGTGCTGTCGATCGTGCTGCTGATCGTCGGCGCGCTCGCCTATACGACGCTGCCGGTCTCCGAATATCCGCAAGTGGTGCCGCCGACCGTCGTTGTCACCACGCAATATCCGGGCGCCTCGGCGCAGACCGTGTCCGACACCGTCGCAGCTCCCATCGAGCAGCAGATCAATGGCGTCGAGGACATGCTGTATCTCTACAGCCAGGCGACCTCGAACGGGCAATTGACGATCACCGTCACCTTCAAGCTCGGGACTGACCTCGACAAGGCGCAGGTGCTGGTGCAGAACCGCGTCGCGATCGCACAGCCGCAACTGCCGGACGAAGTGCAGCGCAACGGCGTCGTCACGCGCAAGAACTCGCCCGACATCCTGATGGTCGTGTTCATGCTGTCGCCGGACGACACCTTCGACCAGCTCTACATCTCCAATTACGCGCTGCTCCAGGTCCGTGACCAGCTGCTGCGGATCGACGGCGTCGGCGACATCCAGATCTTCGGCGCACGCGACTATTCGATGCGGCTCTGGCTCGATCCTGATCGTATCGCCAATCTCGGCCTGACCTCGACCGAGGTGCTGGCCGCGATCCGTGCCCAGAACGTCCAGATCGCGGGCGGCCAGATCGCCGAACCGCCGATCGGCGACCGCGCCTTCCAGCCAAACCTCGTTTTCACCGGGCGCCTGAAGGACCAGAAGCAGTTCGAGGACATCCTGATCAAGGCCGGCTCCGACGGCCGCACGGTGCGGCTGCGCGACGTCGCCCGCATCGAGCTTGGTGCTCTCGCGTACTCAACCAACAGCTTCCTGTTGCGCAAGTCGGCGGTTGCCATGCTGGTGACGCAGCGGCCGGGATCGAACGCGCTTGCGACGGCAAAGAATATCTCCGACACCATGGTGAAGCTCAAGGAGAGCTTTCCGAAAGGCCTCGACTACAATATCGGCTACAACCCGACCGAGTTTATCGCGCAGTCCGTCCACGAGCTGATCAAGACCATCTACGAGGCCATGCTGCTCGTGGTCATCGTGGTGCTGGTGTTCCTGCAAGGCTGGCGGCCCGCGATCATTCCGATCATCGCGATCCCTGTCTCGCTGGTCGGCACCTTCGCGGTGATGGCGGCGCTCGGCTTCTCCATCAACAACCTCACTTTGTTCGGCCTCGTGCTTGCGGTTGGCATCGTGGTCGACGACGCCATCGTGGTGGTGGAGAATGTGGAGCGCCATCTCGAGCACGGCTTAAGTCGGCGCGATGCGGCGCTGAAGACCATGGAGGAGGTCGGCGGCGCGCTGGTCTCGATCGCGCTGGTGCTCTGCGCCGTGTTCGTGCCGACCGCATTCATTGGCGGCATCTCCGGGCAGTTCTTCCAGCAATTCGCCGTCACCATCGCGGTGGCGACCGCGATCTCCTGCTTCTGCTCGCTGACGCTGTCGCCGGCGCTGGCTTCGATGATCCTCACACCGCACGCAGAGAAGCGACCGCCTGCCGCCTGGAATCTCCTCGCGCGTGGCTGGAATGCGTTCACTGGCGTGTTCAACCGCGTGTTCGACCGGCTCTCGCACGGCTATGCCGGTCTCGCCAATTTCGTCATCCGTCACTCCGTGGTGATGATCCTGATCTATGTCGTGCTGATCRGCAGCGCCGGCTGGCTGATCGCGACCACGCCGCAGGGCTTCATTCCCGCGCAGGATCGCGGCTACGTCATCATCTCCGTGCAATTGCCGGGCGCGGCGTCGCTGGCGCGCACCACCGAAGTCGTGCGCGAGATCGAGCGGATCTCGCTGGACACGCCCGGCATCGTCCGCGTCGCCGCCTTCGCCGGCTTCTCGGGCGCCACCCGCACGCAGGCGGGCAATGCTGCGGCGCTGTTCCCGGTGTTCGACGAGCCCGAGGCGCGGATGAAGAAGGGATTGTCTGCGAACGCCATCACGGTCGAACTGCGCAAGCGCCTGGCCGCAATCCAGGGCGCCTTCATCATCGTGATTCCGCCGCCGGCCGTGCCCGGCATCGGCACCGGCGGCGGCTTCACCATCCGCGTCCAGGACCGCCAGGGCCGAGGACCTGAGCTGCTCGCCGCGGCCACCGATGAGCTTGTCGCCGCGGCGCGCAAATCGCCGTTGCTGCTCGGCCCCACGGTGTTCTCCCCGTTCTCGGCCAACACGCCGCAGCTCTTCGTCGACATCGACCGCACCAAGGCGCAGAAGCTCGGCGTGCCCATCGCCAGCATCAACGACACGATCCAGACCTACTTCGGATCGACCTACGTCAACGACTTCAACCTGTTCGGCCGCACCTATCACGTCACCGCGCAGGCTGACTTCCCGTTTCGAAAAGAGCCCAGCGACCTCTCGCGCCTGCGCACGCGCAACGCCTCCGGCGACATGGTGATGCTCGGCAGCGTGGTCGAGTTCAAGGACGTCTCCGGCCCCGACCGCGTCGCGCGCTACAATCTCTATGCTGCGTCCGAGCTCCAAGGCGAGCCGGCGCCGGGCACCAGCTCGACCACCGCGCTCAACACCATCAAGAAGCTCGCGGACGACATCTTGCCCAGCGGCTTCACCTTCGAATGGACCGATCTGTCCTATCAGCAGGTCACCGGCGGCAATGCGGGCCTGCTCGTGTTCCCGATCTGCGTGCTGTTCGTCTATCTCGTGCTCGCCGCGCAATATGGCAGCTGGACGCTGCCGTTCGCGGTGATCCTGATCGTGCCGATGTGCCTGTTGGCCGCCACGATCGGCGTGCGCATCATGGGGCAGGACGTCAACATCCTCACCCAGATCGGATTCGTCGTTCTGGTGGGGTTAGCTGCAAAGAACGCGATCCTGATCGTCGAGTTCGCACGCGACATCGAGAAGGAAGGCAAGCCGCGGCTGGAGGCGGTGATCGATGCCTGCCGCCTGCGCCTGCGGCCGATCCTGATGACCTCCTTCGCCTTCATCCTCGGCGTGCTGCCGCTGGTGATATCGTCCGGCTCCGGCTCGGAGATGCGGCAGGCGGTCGGCGTTGCCGTGTTCTTCGGCATGATCGGCGTCACCCTGTTCGGCCTGCTGTTCACCCCGATCTTCTATGTGGTGGTGCGGAACCTGGCGGAAGGGCGGAACGAGGGGAAGAAGCCGGAGGTGGTGGCCCCCTAGTTGTCGGTGGCGGCCACGGGCTTACCCAAATCCTCCCTGTGGTTATGGGCCCCGGATCTGCGCTGCGCTTGTCCGGGGCGACACCAATTTTGTAGCTGGCGCCCATACTAACGACCAACATGAAATGGATGGGCAGGCGCGGGGTTCTTCACTAGTATCCGCGCGATTTCAAAACAGAAAACTGCTGGGAGCCAACATATGAAATCAGCACTTTTGGCCGCTGTCGCAACGTCTGCTCTGTTACTCGCTGCGCCGGCCTCCGCCCAAGGCGTCAAGATCGGCATTCTCAACGATCAGTCCGGCGTCTATGCCGACTACGGCGGCAAATACTCGGTCGAAGCCGCCAAGATGGCGATCGAGGATTTCGGCGGCGAGGTGCTTGGCCAGAAGATCGAGATGGTCACCGCCGATCACCAGAACAAGCCGGATCTCGCCACGTCGATCGCGCGGCGCTGGTACGACGTCGAGAATGTGGACATGATCACGGAGCTGACGACCTCCTCGGTCGCGCTCGCGATCCACGAGCTCTCCAAGGAAAAGAAGAAGATCGA
Source organism: Bradyrhizobium sp. 2TAF36 (assembly GCF_052114925.1). Classification (NCBI taxonomy): domain Bacteria; kingdom Pseudomonadati; phylum Pseudomonadota; class Alphaproteobacteria; order Hyphomicrobiales; family Nitrobacteraceae; genus Bradyrhizobium; species Bradyrhizobium sp. 2TAF36. Next base: position 52,977 of record NZ_JBFRFR010000055.1, read on the forward strand.
CATCGTCGTCGGCGCCGCGACCTCGCGCCTCACCGGCGATGCCTGCCAGCCCTACGGCTTCCACTGGGCCTATGACACCCGTGCGCTCGGCGTCGGCACTGGCGGCGCGCTGACGAAAGCGGGCGGCGACACCTGGTTCTTCCTCACGGCCGACTATGCCTTCGGCTATGCGCTGGAAAAGGACACCAGCGAGATCGTCACCGCCAATGGCGGCAAGGTGGCCGGCTCGGTCCGCGTGCCGCTCAACTCGTCGGACTTCTCCTCCTTCCTGCTCCAGGCGCAGAGCTCGAAGGCGAAGATCGTCGGCCTCGCCAATGCCGGCCTCGACACCACCAACTCGATCAAGCAGGCGGCCGAGTTCGGCATCGTCTCCGGCGGCCAGAAGCTTGCCGGCCTCCTGATGACGCTCGCCGAGGTGAATGGCCTCGGTCTGCAGGCCGCGCAAGGTCTGGTGCTGACCGAGGGCTATTACTGGGACCTCAACGACCGCACCCGCCATTTCGGCGAACGCTTCTTCAAGCGCACCAGCCGGATGCCGAACATGATCCAGGCCGGCACCTATTCGGCGACGCTGAGCTATCTCAAGGCGGTCAAGGCCGCCGGCACCAAGGACCCCGACGCGGTCGCCAAGAAGCTGAAGGAGCTGCCGGTCGACGACGACTTTGCGCAGGGCGGCAAGGTGCTCGAGAACGGCCGCATGGTCCACGACATGTATCTGTTCGAGGTCAAGAAGCCGTCGGAATCGAAGAAGCCGTGGGATTATTACAAGCTGCTCGCAACCGTCCCCGGCGACAAGGCGTTCTTCGCCGCCAAGGACAGCGGCTGCCCGCTGACGAAGTAAGGCTCTCGTGTCCCGGACGCGCTGCAGCGTGAAACGCTGCTGCGCAGAGCCGGGACCCACATTTCTCCATGGGGCGAGACCAGATTGGGTCCCGGTTCAGCGGCGCAGTGTTGCACGCTGCACCGCGCCCTGGAGACGGGCGCGCGTGATGCCGCGCCTCACACCATCCGCAACACCACCGCCCCCAATGCCCCCGCCCACAGCGCAATCGCCGCGATGCCCTGGATCGCAAAGCCCGGGCCGCGCTTTGCCGCGGCCTGCGAATAACCGATGAAGTAGACGATGCGGCCGATGATCCAGACCGCGCCGATTCCCGCCGCAATGGCGTCGCCGATATAGATCGCGAACAGCCAGAGCGCCGGCAGGAAGACCGGCATCCATTCCAGCGTGTTCGCCTGGATGCGGAAGGCGCGCTCGAAATCCGGGTGGCCCGACATTGCCGGCACCTTGACACCGGTCTTGGTGCGCGCGCGCGAGACGTTGATGCAGGTGAACATGTAGAATGCGATCGCCAGCAGCGTGACGAGGGCGGTGAGATGATACATCGCAGATCCTTTTGAGGAGGTCGCGCTTCAATAGCCGGTCAGCTCGAGATAGCCAACGCCGTCATGCGTGCCGGCAAAGCTGATCGGCCCTTCCCAATAGGAGAAGCCAGTCCCCATCCAGGCTTTTGGGTTAAGCGGCTTGCAGGCAATCGAGAGCGATCGCGAGGGGATCGTGATCTGCCATTCCACCGGCAGCTTGCGCCCCGCGATCTCGGCGGTCGCTTTCGGACTCATCTGGATATCGCCACCCGCGATCATCTGCGTGTCACCCGCGGCGCTGATCCAGTTGCCGAACGGATACTCCTGGCCGTCCTTCTGCCGCAGCCGGTACAGCATCAGCTTGTCGCCGGATGCGAGATGTAGCGACAGCCAGTCCCAGCCGGTCTGGTCGGCATCGAGCGGCTGGCTGCTCCACTCGCGATCCATCCAGGCCTGGCCCGAGACATCGACGGATTTGTCGTCGATCGTGAGGCTGCCGCGTGCGCGGTAGAACGGCTGGCTGTAATAGTAGGACGCCTGCCCGCGCTCGGACTTGCGGCTGTAGCCGTGATCGCCCTGCAGCACCACGGGACGATCGGCCTCTAACGTCAGCGCGTAGCTGAAGTCGGTGCCCGATGCTTTCAGCGCCAAGGGTGCCAGGGTGCGATCGTCGGTGCGCTCAAAACCCTTCATCTCCCAATCGTCGATCCATGCCGCAAATGGCTTTGCGGTGACGCCGGCCTGTCCAATGCCGCCGCGTGCAAACACCTCGCTGAAGCGGTGAGTATCAGCGCGCGTCACCGCCGCATGCGCCATCCAGATCTGCTGATTGGCCCAGCCCTCTCCTTGCGGGCCCGACTGCGCCGCCTGGCGGAACAGCGTCCATTGCAGGCCGCACGCCGCGCCGCTGCCATCGACAAGGTTCGCGGTGAGATACCACCATTCGATACGGAACTCCGGATGCGGGCCGTGATCGGCCGGGAAGCTGAACGTCTTTCCCGGTGTCACCTTCGCAAAGCCGTCGGCGGTCTCGCCGAGCCCGGCATAGCCTTGCGCGCCAGCGCGGCGGGCAGCCGCGAGTGCGGCGATGCCGCCGGCGAACGCGCGCCGCGTGATTTTATCAGCGCTCATTGGCAAACACCTTGACGAGGCTCGCCGGCTGCATCCGCGCCAGTCGTATCATCGGCAGCAGCGCGGCAAGCAGCGAAGCGATCAGCGCCACCGCGACCAGCTCCACCAGCTGCAGCGGAAACACATGGAACGGCAGCCGCCAGCCGAACGCCTTCACATTGACGATCGCGATCAGGCACCACGCCACCAGCAATCCGAGCGGCACGGCCAGCAGGGAGGTGAACAGCGCAACCGACAATGTCTTGGTCAGTTCGATCGCGGCAAGGCGCGGCCGCGTGATGCCGATCGCCCACAACGGCGCAAGCTGCGGCAGGCGGGAGTTCGCCAGCGTCAGCAGGCTGGTCAAGAGCGCGATGCCGGCCACGCCGAGCGTGAAGGCATTCAGCGCCGACGTCACCGCAAAGGTGCGGTTGAAGATCCGGATCGATTCCGCCTTCACTGTTGCCTGATCCGCGACGCTGCGGTCGTCGAGCGCGAATTGCTTCTGCAACGCCGCGATCAGGCCGGGGATATTTTCCTTCGCGACGATCAGGCCGATCCGTGTCTGCGGCGTCTGCGGAAAGTGCCGGATCAGCGCCGCGACGTTGACGGCGAGCTGCCCCTTGGGGTTGCCGTAGTCGGCATAGATGCCGGCGATGTCGAGCTCCCAGGTGCCGCCCGGTGCCGGCACCTCGATGACATCGCCGACGCGGACGTTGAGGCGGCGGCTCAGCTGCTCGCTGATGAAGGCGGCATTGCCGGGCACGAGCTGGGTCCAGGCGCGCGGCGCGGTCTCCAGCAGCGGCCAGCGCTCGCGATAGAGCGCGTGATCGGGCAGGCCGAGCAGCTCCACCGGCTGCCCCTGAACCTGCGTATCGGCGCGTCCGCCCGACAGGATCGCCTGCACGTCGCTGCGCTCCTTCAGCCAGCTCCGGATCGCAACGCCTTGCGCATTGTCGGAGGCGCTGATGTAGACGTCGGCGGCAAGCCGCCCGTTGAGCCAGCCGACGAAGGTGCGGCTGAAGGTCTCCACCATGGTGGACACCCCGACATTGACGGCCAGCGCAAGCAGCAGCGCCATCAGGGCCAGCGACAATCCGGAGAGCTGTTGCCGGCTGTCCGCCCAGAACCACAGCGCCAGCGGCCCCTTCGCCCAGCGCTGGCCAACGAGCAGGATGATCTCGAGGAATGCTGGCAGGATCAACGCCGCGCCGAACATCAATGCGGCCAGCACGCCGAATCCCGCAATCAGCGATTGCCCGTAGTGCAGCAGCAACAGCGCGACCGCAAACACGGCGCAGGCCGCGCCGCTCTGCAGGATCAGCCAGCGGCGCTGCCGCTGCTGCCAGGCGTACGGCTGTGCAGTCGCCAGCACCGGCATCCTGATCGCCTTGATCAGGCTGGTCGCGGCGGCCACGAGTGCACCCGCAATGCTGATGCCGATACCGGCGAGCCACCATTCGGAGCGCAGTGTGAGCTGTCCCGGGATCTGCGCGCCATAGAGCCCGCGCAACGACGCCGCGACGTCGGGCAACAGCGCGGCCGCGATGAAATAGCCGCAGACGAGCCCGATCAGTCCTGCGACCAGCGCCAGCGCCACCAGCTCGACCACCAGCACCGTGTTGACCAGCCGCGCCGAGGCACCGCAGGCCCGCAACGTGCGCAGCATCGGCAGCCGCTGCTCGAAGGCGAGGCCGACGGCGGAGTTGACGATGAAGAGGCCGACGAAGAACGACAGCAGGCCGAAGGCGGTGAGGTTGAGATGAAAGCTGTCGGTGAGGCGCTCCAGCTCCGTCTCCGCATTCGGCTCGACCAGCTGCAACTGCTCGCCAACGATGCTGGCCAGCGGCGCCGGCTTGCCCTTCGGCTTGCCGATCAAAAGCCGCGACACCTGGTCCGGCTTGTTCAGCAGCCGCTGCGCGACGCCGATGTCGACGACGAGTACGCCGGACACGAGCTGCGGCAGCACGCGCAGCGGCGGCAGTTTTGCGCCGTTACTGATCGGCGGTGCCGCGCCTTCCTGTTCCTGCAGATCGCTCAGCGTCTCCCGCGCCGCCAATGTCTGGCCCGGCGGCGCAACAAAACTGCTCAAATCCGAGGCGCCGAGGCGTGGCGCGTTGCCGACATCGGCCGGCATCGTCACCGGCTCGATGCCGAGCAGCCGCACCGAACGCCCGTTAACCTGGACGCGGCCTTCCAGCACCGGCGAGACCGGCCAGCCCGCGCGGCGGAGTTTTATGAACAGCTCCTGCGAAAAGGTCGCGGCATCAGGCGCCACCAGCATCGCCGTGCGCACGCCGCCGAACGTCGCCGCCGCACGGTCATAGGCATTGCGGGCCTGCTGGTTGATCGCCTGCACGCCGCTCCACAGTGCGGTCGCCGCGATCAGCCCGATCAGGAGCGTCGCGAACTGCATCTTGTGCCGCCGCCAGTGGCTCAGGAGCACCGCGAGGACCCACAGCGCGCGCCTCATGCGATCCGCCCCGCATGCAAGGTGACGTGGCGGTCGAGCGTGCCGGCCAGATGCAGGCTGTGCGTCACCATCAGGAAGCCGCAGCCGGTGCGTGTGACGAGGTCGCGCGTCAGCGCCAGCACGTCGTCGGCGGTATCCTCGTCGAGATTGCCGGTCGGCTCGTCCGCGAGCAGGAGCGACGGCTTTGTCGCCAGCGCCCGGCCGATCGCGACCCGCTGCTGCTGGCCGCCTGATAATTGCTCTGGATATCGCTTGAGCAGGCTGCTGAGCCCGAGCCGCTCGATCAGCTCTTTTGACCAGGCCGCATCGTGACGGCCGGCGATCCGCGCCTGGAAGACCAGATTGTCGGCGACCGAGAGGCTCGGGATCAGATTGAACTGCTGAAAAACCAGGCCGATCCGGTCGCGCCGCAGCTCGGCCCGGCCGGCGTCCGAGAGCTTGGTGACCTCGGTGTCCTCCAGGCGAATTGTGCCGCTGTCGGCGGCATCGAGACCCGCAATCAGGTGCAACAGCGTGCTCTTGCCGCTGCCGGACTCGCCGGTCAGCGCGACGCGCTCGCCGGCCTTGAGGTCGAGGTCGACACCACGCAGCACATGGACCGGCTCGCCGGCCGAGGAGAAGGTTTTTGAGAGGTTTCGGATGCTCAGCAAGGTCAATGCGCCGGACGGAATTAACTCAATGCTGCGTAGCACACTTGCCGTGGAAATGCCGGGGTTGCGTTGGCCTTGAAGCCGTTGTTAGCTCCCAAAACGGCCAAATCAAAAACGTGCCGACAAAAAGACATACGGGGAGATTGATGAGCGCTCAGGGAACGCCCGACGTTGCGGGCAGGACGGCAGGGGAAACCAAGGCAACGCCGAAGGGCGCCTGGACCGTCACTTTTCTCCTCTTTCTCTTCATGGTGGTGAACTTCGCGGACAAGATCGTCGTCGGTCTCGCCGGCGTGCCGATCATGACCGACCTGAAGCTCGATGCCGAACAATTCGGCCTGCTCGGCTCCTCGTTCTTCTTCCTGTTCTCGATCTCGGCCATCGTGGTCGGCTTCATCGTCAACAAGGTGCCGACGCGCTGGGTGCTGCTGACGCTGGCGGTGATCTGGGCGCTGGCGCAGTTTCCGATGGTCGGCACCGTCTCGTTCACCACGCTCCTGATCTGCCGCATCGTGCTGGGCGCGGGCGAGGGACCTGCCTTCTCGGTCGCAGCCCACGCCATCTACAAATGGTTTCCCGACGAGAAGCGCACGCTGCCGACCGCGATCCTGTCGCAAGGCTCGGCCTTCGGCGTCATCCTGGCCGTGCCGGCCTTGAACTGGGTCATCGTCAATCACTCCTGGCACTACGCCTTCGGCGCGCTTGGCGTCGTCGGCCTGCTCTGGGTCTGCGCCTGGCTGACGTTCGGCAAGGAAGGCCCGCTCGAGGACACGCAGGTTCTCGCCGTCACCGAGCCGAAAATCCCTTATGTGCAGCTGCTGACCTCGCGCACCTTCCTCGGCTGCGTGATCGCGACCTTCGGGGCCTATTGGGCGCTGTCGCTCGGCCTCACCTGGTTCACGCCGTTCATCGTCAAGGGCCTGGGCTTCTCGCAGAGCCAGGCCGGCTACGTCTCGATCCTGCCCTGGGTGTTCGGCGCGACCGTCGTCATCCTCACGGGGTGGGTCTCGCAGGTGATGATGGCGCGCGGCTACACGACGCGCATCTCGCGCGGCGTGCTCGGCTCGGTGCCGCTGATCATCGGCGGCCTGATCCTGGCGATGATGGCGCATGTGCAGGGTGCTGGCCTGCAGATCGCGCTGCTCGTCGTCGGCTCCGGCCTGTGCGGGGCGATCTACGTCGTCTGCCCGCCGATGCTCGGCGAGTTCACCCCGGCGTCGCAGCGCGRCGCGGTCATCGCGATCTACGGCGCGCTGTACACGCTGTCGGGCATCATCGCGCCGAACGTGATGGGCGCCGTGATCCAGCGCTCCGGCAACATGGTCGACGGCTACCTGACCGGCTTCACCATCAACGCGGTGGTCATGGTCGGCTCCGGTGTCATTGGTCTGCTGCTGCTCTGGCCGAACACGGAAAAGGCCAGGCTGACCCGCGGTGCGGCCCCGCAGGCCGCGGCGCTGAAGGGCGMGGTCTCGCCGACGTAAGGGGCGCGCTTTCTTACCCTCCCCTGGAGGGGGAGGGTCGATCGCGCGCAGCGCGAGCGGGGTGGGGTGATCCCTCCGCTCGGGCACTATTGGATGTGGAGAGACTGTCACCCCACCCCGCTACACATTCCGCTTCGCTACATGCGTAGCGACCCTCCCCCTCCAGGGGAGGGTAAGCGGCAAGCTCGCTTAATTCACCCCCTGCGCACCCCGGATCAACTTCCCCGGTCGCCTGCCGGTGGCCTCACCGTGCCGCCGCGTCACCACGCCCGACACGATCGTCGCGTCATAGCCGTCGACATCCTGCAACAGCCGCCGCCCGCCGACCGGCAGATCGTAATGCACCTTCGGCGGATGCAGATGCAGCCGATCGTAGTCGATCACGTTGACATCGGCTTTATAGCCGGGAGCAACCAGCCCGCGGTCGGTGAGGCCGACCGAGAGCGCGGTCTTGCGCGACTGCGCGGCGACCACGAAGGGGATCGTAAGCTTCTCGCCGCGCGTGCGGTCGCGGGTCCAGTGCGTCAGCAGATAGGTCGGGAAGCTCGCGTCGCAGATGATGCCGCAATGCGCGCCGCCGTCGGAGAGGCCCGGCACCGATTGCGGATCGATCAGCATCTCGCGCGTCGCGTCGAGATTGCCGTCGGCATAGTTGAGGAAGGGCACGTAGAGCATGCCGCGGCCCTCATCCGACAGCATCGCATCGTAAGCGAGTTCTTCCGGCTGGCGGCCCTGCTTGCGCGCCTGCGGCCCCAGCGCGTTCTCCGGCGGCTGCTCGTAATCGGGGGGATCGCCGAGCAAAAACATCTTGTCGTAGTTGGGCCGGAAGAACAGCGGATCGTCGGTCGAGGTCGCCGTCTCGCTCAGGATCGCCTTGCGCACGTCCGGCTGATGCAGCCGCGCCAGGCGCTCCCTGAGCGGCAGATGTGCGATCGCCTTGTAGCTCGGATGGGTCTGGAACGGATTGCGCGACAGCTCCAGCCCAAGCAGCAGGCCGACCGGGCGCGCCGCGATCTGCGCGGTGATGGAAAGGCCGCGTTGTGCGGCCGCATTGATCTCGTCCAGCGTCTGGCGCCAGCGGTTTGGCGCCTTGTCGTTCTGCGTGATCGAGAACGAAATCGGGCATTTCGTGGCATCGGCCACCCGCAGCATCATCGGCAAATCTTCGTGGAGGGTGGAGAGATCCAGCACGAATTGCAGCACGCTGCGGCCCTGGCTGTGCATCGCGCCGGCAATCGCGGTGAGCTCGTCCTCGCCGGCCTTGAGCGTCGGCGTGAAATCGCCGGTCGAGGTGCGGTGGTTGAGCGTGCGCGAGGTCGAGAAGCCCAGCGCGCCCGAGCGCACCGCCTCGCCCGCGAGCTTCGCCATCGCCGCGTTGTCCTCGGCGGTCGAGGGATCGCGGCGCGCGCCGCGTTCGCCCATGACATAGACGCGCAGCGCCGCATGCGGCAGCTGCGCGCCGACGTCGATGTCGAAATCGCGCTTCGACAGCCAGTTCATGTAATCCGGAAAGCTTTCCCACGCCCAGGGAATGCCGGCGCTCAGCACGGGCTCGGGAATGTCCTCGACGCCTTCCATCAGCTGGATCAGGCGGGTGTGGTCGGCAGGCTTGCACGGCGCGAAGCCGACGCCGCAATTGCCCATGATCGCCGTGGTGACGCCGTTCTGCGACGACGGCGTGATGTCCTGGCTCCAGGTGACCTGGCCGTCATAATGGGTGTGCACGTCGACGAAGCCGGGCGTGACGAGCTTGCCGCGCGCGTCGATCTCTTCGTTGCCTTTGCCTGCGACCTTGCCGACCTCGGTGATCTTGCCGGCGGTGATGGCGATATCCGCCTCGAACAATTCGCCGCCGCTTCCATCCGCGACGGTGCCGCCGCGGATCACGAGATCAGGGGTGCTCATGGTGTTTCTTCCCAGTTTGTTGTTTTGCGTTTTTCTATCCGTCGTCCCGGACAAGCGAAGCGCAGATCCGGGACCCATAACCACAGGGAGTAGTGTCGCGAAGACTCGGAGTGACCAGCTTCGCGCGACGATGGCTCCCTGTGGTTATGGGTCCCTGCGTTCAGCAGGGACGACGACTGAATTCTTGGCTACGCCTTGGCAGGCTTCCGCTCCGTAAACGGCGACAGCACCACGGTCGCGACCATGAAGATCACGGACGCCCCGAACACCCAGTGCGGCGCGCTCTGGTCCATGATCCAGCCGAACAGCAGCGGGCTGACGATGCCGCCGAGATTGAAGCCGGTGGAGACGATGCCGAAGGCGCGGCCCGCCGCACCCGGAGGCGCGGCGTTGCGCACCAGCATGTCCCGCGAGGGCGCGATCACGCCGGAGAGGAAGCCCGCCATCATCATCGCGGCGGTCAGCATCCCGCCGGGCAGCGTGACCAGCGCGATCAGCAGCACGATCGCTGCATTCGCGGCAAAGCAGGCGGCTGCGACATAGCCGTGGCGCGCGGTGCGGTCGGCGAGGAAGCCGCCGGCGAGCACGCCTGCGGCGCTGGAGCCGAGAAACGCCGTCAGCGCCACGTTGGCGGCGGAGTAGGACGCGCCGTAGCCGCTCATCAGCGCCACCACGCCGAAATTGTTGATGCCGGCGACCGACAGGCTGAGCAGCATGAACAGCACGGTGAGCGTGATCAGCGCCGGCGTGATGACGGCCTGCTTGGGCGCGTTTTCGTTGCCCGGCTTGGTCTTGTGCGCGCCGGCATCGGGAATGTTCATGACGACCAGCAGCAGGGCCACCAGCACGGCGATCGCGCCCGACGCGATCAGCGCACCCGTGCCGCCGGAGACGGTGACGAGCGCCGCGACGATCGCCGGCGCCACGGCGCCGCCGAGATAGCCGGCAAAGGTGTGGACCGAGAAGGCGCGGCCCATCCGCGCCTCATCCATATGCTCGGCCAGGATGGCGTAGTCAGCGGGGTGGTAGACGCTGTTGGCAAGACCCAGCAGCACCGCGCACGCAATCAGCGAGGCATAGCTGAGGTGCAGGCCGAGCAGGATCAGCGCGAAGCCGCCGAGCGCGAGCCCGCCCAGCAGGATCTTGCGCGCGCCAAAATGGTCGACGAGATAGCCGGTCGGCGCCTGCGTCAGGCCGGATACGACCGCAGAGACGGTGAGCGCGAAGCCGAGCTCGATATAGCCGACGCCGAGCTGGCTCTTCAGGAACGGAAACAGCATCGGCAGGACCAGCAGATGGAAATGGCTGACCCAATGCGCGATCGAAATCCCGGTCAGCGTGCGCAGCGCGCTGTCCGCCTTGCCTTGTTGCGGTGCGGCGAGAACGTCGACCATTGCAGTTCCGTTTCACGTCCTAAAGGGGGACGCGCAAACTATCGGGCAGAGCCGTTATTTGTCCATGAACGCAGGCGCATGGCAGGTAGCGCGGGTGGGGCGCTGTCCTCGCTGTCGTCCCTGCGAACGCAGGGACCCATAGCCACAGGGAGGAGTTTGGCGGAGGATCGCCGTTCGGTACGGCGACCTATCACAATTGAGAATTGAGATATCACGCGGTATGGGTCCCTGCGTTYGCAGGGACGACATGAGAGGGTGGGGCGAGCTTCACATCCCTCACAACGGCTCGTCATCCGAACCGTAGCGGTCGCGTTTCGGCGTCGCGATGTCGCCGTCGTCGTAATCGTCGTCGTCGAGCGGAGGCGGGGGCTTCTTCGCCTTGTCGTCCGCTTGCTTGTTATCAGCGACTTTGGGCGGCTTGCGCGGCTTGGCGGTCTTGGCCATGGGTGATCCCGGATGGTGATGCGTCATCCGCTTCTACCCCAAAAATATGTGCGGTTCCTGACTTACCGCAAGATGGGGGCGTCAGTGCACCACAGGCCCGCCGGCCTTCTTCCAGGCATCGATGCCGCCGGCGATGTGGGCAGTGTTGCTGAGGCCGGCTTCCTTGGCGGCGGCGACAGCCATCGCCGAGCGTTCGCCGAAGGCGCAGAAGAACACGACGCGGCGGCCGGTGGCGGCCGCGACCTCGCGCAGCATGCCGCCGGGCTTCAGACTGTCTTCAACGGACGGATAGGGCGTATGCAGCGCGCCTTCGAGCATGCCGTGCTTCATCCGCTCATTGGTCTCGCGCAGATCGACCAGCAGGATATCGGGACGGCCGAGCGAGCGGATCGCCTCGACGGCGCTGACCGCGCGGCCCTCTTTCTCCAGCTCCTCCTGATGCAGGCCGACATGCATGTTGGCGGGCACCGCGACGTCCATCATCTTCGGATTCGGCAGCTTAAGGTTCGCCATCAGCTCGATATATTCGTCGACCGAACGCACCTGGAGCCGCGGATTGTAGCGCTTCTCCTCGCCGATGGTGGAGACGGTGTCGCCCTTGTAGTCATGCGCCGGGAACACCATCGTCTCGTCCGGCAGCTTGAGCAGGCGGTTGAAGATCGACTCGTATTGCGCGCGCGACGAGCCGTTCTGGAAATCGGTGCGGCCGGTGCCGCGGATCAGAAGGGTGTCGCCGGTGAAGACGCGGTCGCCCATCAGATAGGAGTAGGAATCGTCGGTGTGGCCGGGCGTGTACATCACGTCGAGCGACAGGCCCTCGATCGTCACCTTGTCGCCGTCGGCGACCCGCATCGCCACAACGTCGGCCTTGGTCTGGTCGCCCATCACGGTCATGCAATGGGTGCGGTCGCGGAGCTCGCCGAGCCCGGTGACGTGGTCGGCATGCAGATGGGTGTCGACGGCTTTCACCAGCTTGAGGTCGAGTTCGCGCAGCAGCTGGCAATAGCGATCGACCTTCTCCAGCACGGGATCGAGGATCAGCGCCTCGCCGCCGGGGCGGCTGGCGAGGACATAGCTGTAGGTGCCCGAAACGCTGTCGAAGAGCTGGCGGAAGATCATGGCAAGACCCGGCGTGGAACTGGTTTCGAGGATTCTACTACGCCAGAGGCTGGAAAGAGAAGCAATTCACTGTGTAGACAAGAAAATTTAGAAGATTTTTGTTCTGCGTGATGGGGCCGCGGCCGGATCGGCAGAGCCGGATTGCGCGCCCGAGAGCCGTCAGGGACGCCATGGTGTCGCCCCACCCACCGCTGTCATTCCCCGCGAAGGCGGGGAATCCAGTACGCCGCGGCTTCTCCGTACCCCTCGCTGTCTCTGGAATACTGGATCGCCCGCTTTCGCGGGCGATGACAGTGAGTGTGTTGCAGGGACGTGCCACAAACTCCGGGCGCCCCTACGGCCRCACCACCGTGTACCCATTCTCCGCCAGGAACAGGATCTGCCCGACGCCCACCTGCACCGGCGTCGCAGCGGGGATGAACTCCGGCCGGTTTCCGGTCTCCCGCTCGATCGTGTCGACCGTGTTGAGGCAGATATCGAAGCGCACGCCCTGCACGATCAGGCTTTCGACCTGCTTGCGGCGCTCGCTGCCGGTGAACAGGAGATCAATGCCGGGGCCGAACGCCACCACCTCGATCGCGACCTTGTCCGGATCGTAGGCCTTCAGGAGATTGTTGGCGACGCTCAGCACCAGCGCGTGCTTCTTCGCATCGCCGTCGGAGAGCTGAAGCACGATCTTGTGCTCGGCGAACGGCTTGTCCTGGAGCGGCACCTGCTGTGCCGAGGACCATGGCGTGGCGAAGGCGAGCGCCGCCAGCAGCATCGCGCGACAGATTTGCGACCGCATCATCCCTGTCCTGCAATGCCTGGATTGCCCTCGACGCCCTTCAGCGTCACGCCGGAGCCGAGCCGCTCCTGAAACATCCGGCCCGAGCGCAGATATTTGGCAACGACATCCCACACCGGCGCGCCCTGCTGGCCGTTGACCGAGGCCCAGCCCGCGACCTTGTAGCGGTGGCTCGCGCTGAGCGCCTTGCCGCCATTGAGCTTCAGCTCGGAGATGCGGCTGCCGACCGCACCGGTCGGCGTGCAGGTGTAGCTGAGCCCGCCGGCGCGCACCATGTCGCCGCCCTGCTGGTAATAGGGGTCGGGATTGAAGAGGTTGTCGCAGATGTCTTCCAGCACCTCCTTGATCTGGGCGCCGGTCATCTCCTGCACGTAAGTCTCGGGATAGGTGATCGCGGTTTCCGCGAGCACGTCCTCCATGGTCAGCGGCTGGCCGGACAGTGCGGTGACGCCCCAGCGGAAGCCCGGCGACAGCGCGATCTCGGCGTCGAGCTCGCTGCGCAGCGCGGTGCAGATCAGCTCGTCGACGGGGCCGGCGAAATTGTCGCGGCGATACAGCAGGCGGTCGGGCGTTGCGATCTTCTCCGACCAGTCGGTCACGTGCGGCGCGCGCACCCGGCCGATCAGCTCGGCCATGCCAGGGTCGGGCTTCAGCAGCTCGGAATAGACCGGCAGCAGATGGTACCTGACATCGCCGACCTTGCCCTTGTCGAGCGCGAGATCGAGGACGCCCAGAAATTTTCCGTTGGAGCCGGCATTGGTGACGAGCGTCGTGCCGCTTACGTTCTTCACCGCGATTGGTTGCGGGATCGCATCATGGGTATGGCCGCCGAGGATGACGTCGATGCCGGTGACGCGGCTCGCGAGCTTGAGATCGACGTCCATGCCGTTGTGCGACAGCAGGACGACCGCATCGACCTTCTCGGTGCCGCGCAAGGCATCGACATGCTTCTGCAACTCCTCCTCGCGGATGCCAAAAGTCCAGTCCGGCGTGAATCGCCTGGGATGCGCGATCGGCACATAGGGGAAGGCCTGGCCGATGATCGCAACACGATGGCCGCCGAGCTCCTTGATCATCGAAGGCTTGAACACGCGCCCGCTCGCCTTGTCGAAGGCGGGAGCGTCGTTGAACGCGGCTTCCTCGGTCAGGAAGACGTTCTGCGCCAGAAATTCGCCCTTGAAGCGCTCGAGATTGTCGCGCAGCGCCTGCTCGCCATAGGTGAATTCCCAATGCCCGGTCATCGCCTCGATGCCGAGCAGATTGGCGACCTCGACCATGTCGCGGCCCTGCATGACGTTGGCAAGACCCGTGCCCTGCCAGAGGTCGCCGCCGTCGACGAGCACGGAGTGCTTTTCGCCGGCATCGCCGCGCAAGCGATCGATCAGTGTCTTCAGATGGGCGAAGCCGCCGAGCTTGCCGAAGCGGCCCGCCGACTTCTCGAACTCGAAGCAGCTGAAGGCATAGGCATCGGCGCTGTCGGAGCGGATCCCGAACCGTTCGAGGAAAGCGCGGCCAACCAGATGCGGCGGCCGTCCCGCCATCTCGCCGATGCCGATATTGACGCTGGGCTCGCGGACATAGACCGGGTTGAGCTGCGCATGCGTGTCGGTGGTGTGCAGGATGCGCGCATTGCCGAACCGTTCGAGGTCGTAAATGCTCGCGGTCTCGGCGCCGCGCGCGAGCCGCGGCAGGCTGAGCGATGTGGCGACAGCAGCGGTGCTCTTCAGGAAATCGCGGCGGCGGATGGCCATCCAGAAATTCTCCGCGCCTCTCAACGGCAATTCGACGGTTCCACGAGATTTTTAGTCTAGCGGATTTCCATCGCCTTCCACGCCTCTTTTTCTGACGTCGCCTGGAAGATCGAGGCCTTCGCCAGCGCCTCGGCCTCCTTCGAAGCGGCAACCGCGCGGTCGAAATCGCCGCCGTCGGCCGCCTTCTTGGCTGCCGCCAGCGCAGATACGGTCACGGTCCACTGGTTGCGCATGCCGGCTGCCTCCTTGGAGGCGGCCTCCGCGGCGGCATAGGCCGCTTTGTAGTCCGCCTCGTTTGCCGCGCGCGCTGCTGGCGCGAGGCTCAATGCGAGCAACATGGCGAGAGGAAGTGACAGCTTCATGGCCGCGCTCCCGGCCCTGAAATCGGCAGGCCGTTGGCGACGTAGGACAGGAAATATTCGACGTCGCGATATTCATCGGCCTGCGGCTCCAGCGGAACCGCGCGGGTCTGGCTGTTGCAGGTGACGAAGCGGCGGCTGGTGGTGCCCATCCCGCTCCATTCCGAGCGGTAGATCGGCATCGCGTTCAGAATGCCGAGCGCCGGTGCGAGGATCTCGGCGCGGATGCGCTCGCCCGGGCTCTGCACATGGCAGCTCGCGCAGGAGAAATTCATCTGGCCGCGGCGCGTGTAGAAGTAGCGCTTGCCGTTCTCGTACGCGGCGAGCGCGCGCGGGTCGTCGGGAATCTTGATGTCCATCGGCTTGCCGCGCGAGGTGAACGCCATGTAGGCGGTCAGCGAAGCCATCTCGTCCTTGACGTAGGAGTAGGGCGCCTCGCCGTTGGCCTCGCGGCAGCGGTTGAGCGCGAGCTCCAGCGTGACGACCTTGCCCTCCCCAGTGTCGAAGTAAGGATAGTTCTGGCGGATGCCGATGCCGCCGTTCGGGAAGCAGTCGGCATAGGTCTTGCCGTTCTTGAACGGGGTCGCGAACATCTCCTTGCCGGCGTCGAGCGCGAACTCGTAGGGCGGGAATTCCTCTTTCTCCTGCCACTGCCGCTTCATGTCCTCGTTCATCGAATAAGGACCGTTGACGAAATCCTCGTGCTTTACGGTCGGAAACTTCTGGAAGAAGAAGTTCTGGAACGCTTTCGCATCGGCAACGGGATCGACCTTGTCGGCCGCGATGACGCGCGGCGAGGTGAGGGCGAACGCGACCAGCGCGGCGCTCACCGAACCAAGCAGGAGACAGAAGCGGACATTCATCACGAAATCTTCGCAGTGGTCGTGTCCGACCCGCCCTTGTTGTCGGTCCAGGAGACCTTGAGGTCGTCGCCCTTCTTGGCGCCCTTGAAGCTGAACTTCACGTAGGGGTCCTTGGAGACCGCGGTGCCCCAATCGGCAACGAAGACGTCCTTGCCGTTACATTCGAACTTCAGCCGCTGGATGAAGTGCGCCGGAATCACGTCGCCCTTGGCGTCCTTGACCAAGCCGGTGTCCATGGGGTGCTGGATCAGCGTTTGCACCTCGGTGATGTCGCCGTTGGCCGTGGCGCGGACGCGAATGCTGGATGCCATCTAAATTCTCCTAACCGCCGCAGCCGCCGACTGTGACTTTGACTTCCTTGGTCGCGCTGTAGAGCTTGCCGTCGGCTTCCACGATCGCGGTCACGTTGGTGGTCTTGGCCATCTTCAGGCGGTTGGCGACAGCGGGGATCGTGCCATCGGGAATCTTGTAGCTCGCCGCGAGCGCGCTCGGATTCTCGGCCACGAAGAACGAGATCGAGGTGACCTTGTCGAGCGTCGTCGTCACCGAGATCGGCACCACGCCGCCATTCTCGGCGATCTCGGGTGCGTCGAGCTTGACCTTGTCGGACGGCTCGGCGGTCTTGCCGTAGAGCGCCTTGATCGCGTCCGCCTCGCTCTTCTGCTTGAACGCTTCTTCCGGATATTTGTCGTTGGCCGCCGCACGCGCGGGCGCGAACGGCAGGTCGCCGAGGCCGAGCAGCACGACGCCGGCTGCGCCCTGAAGGATCAGGCGCCGCGTCGGATGAGGGCCGGTGGTGATGGTCATCTCAAATCTCCTGGACATTCTCTTGGCGTGCCGGTGGTCACAGGGTCTGGAGGAAATCAACGATCGCGCTGATCTCCTGCTCGGTCAAAATCCGGTTCCGGCCGAACGGCGGCATCATGGTCTGCGGATTGCGCTTGGTCTCGTCGAAGATGATCGCGACCAGCTCGTTGCGATCAGGGTATTTTGACTTGATGTCCTTGAGCTCCGGTCCGATCGTGCCCGGCAGGTCGCCGCCCTTGATGACGTGGCAGGTCAGGCAATTGCCCTTGCCGCGGTCGAAGGCGAGCTTCTGGCCGTCAGCCACGGCGGATTGCGCCCGCGCGGGGCCTGCGGCAAGGCCGGCGGCGATCGCCAGCAGGACGTAAAGGACGGGCGTCCGTGGAAAGGCGGTCAAGGCGTCATTCCGAGGCGTTATGTCGATGATCTCGTTCGCGGAAATATAGTGTTCCAAAGCACAAAGGGCATCGGCTGACAATCAAGACTATGCGCGCGGCAAAATGGAGTTAATATCTTCCGCATTGCAACTAAAGAGCTTATTTGTCCGGCGGATTCGGCCAGGAGCGCTGGCCGGCTGTTTTCGGGGCGTTTGGGCGCCCATCGTGTTTTTTTCCCGTTCTCGTTTTTTCAAGGGGACCTCAATTGGCTGAATATGTCGTCGAATTTGGCAGGGACGGCGGACGGGTCGAGTCGGATGGGCGGCTCGACGCACCGGCATTTCATCRCAATCACGAGCCGCTCTGGGCGGCGCTGGAAAAGCATCTCGCAGGCCTGACCGGTAACGTCGTCGAGCTCGGCAGCGGAACCGGCCAGCACGTGGTCCATTTCGCGCAGCACACGCCCGGGCTGATCTGGTGGCCGAGCGACCTCAACCAGCGCCACCTCAAGAGCATCGAGGCCTGGCGCGTTCATTCGGGCCTGCAAAACATCCGCTCGCCGCTGCGGATCGATCTCACCRACCCCGACTGGTGTCCGGAGATGCGAAGCGGGCAGGGCCCGACGAGCCTGGCCGCATTGTTCTGCGCCAACGTGATCCACATCGCACCATGGAGCGTGGCCGAGGGCCTGTTCGCCGGTGCCGGCCGTTACTTGCGGGCCGACGGCAAGCTGTTCCTCTACGGCCCGTTCAAGCGCGACGGCAAGCACACCGCGCTCAGCAATGCCGTGTTCGACACCTCCTTGCGCGAAGGCAATCCCGAATGGGGCGTGCGTGATATCAGCGACGTCGAGACGCTCGCCCGCGGAGCGGGGCTGGGCCTCGTCGATACGGTCGAGATGCCGGCGAACAACCTGACGCTGGTGTTTTCGCGGAGCTAATTCGGGTCGTCGTCATGCCCGGGCTTGTCCCGGGCATCCACGTTCTTCGAGTGGCAAGGCAAGGCGTGGATGGCCGGGTCAAGCCCGGCCATGACGACGTGGAGGCGTCAGCGTCCAAGCGCTAGCCTTCATCCTTCCACCCGATCCTGTCCTTCAAGAACCGGAAGCCGATCACCTCGAACCCCGCGCGCTCCTTGTTGTCCTTGCCGTAGCCGTGGCCGCCGGCTTCCGGCTCGTAGAACCAGGCCTCGTAGCCCATCGCCTGCAGCTTTGCGGCCATCTTGCGCGCGTGGCCGGGATGAACGCGGTCGTCGCGGCGTGTCGTGGCGATCAGGATCGGCGGATAGGACTGGCCGGCTTTCACATTGTGATAGGCCGAGTAGGTCTTCAGCCACTCCCACTCTTCGGGCTTATCAGGGTCGCCATATTCCGCGATCCAGCTCGCGCCAGCGAGCAGCTTTGTGTAGCGGCGCATGTCGATCAGCGGAATGGTGCAGAACAGCGCGCCGAAGCGCTCGGGGTAGCGCACCAGCATGTTGGTGATGAGGATGCCGCCGTTCGACCCGCCTTGCGCCGCGATCCGCTTTGGCTTCGTCACGCCGCGTCGCACGAGATCGGCGGCAACGGCCGCGAAATCGTCGTGCGAGAGTTTCTTGCCTGCGAGGCGCCCGGCATCGTGCCAGCGGGTGCCGAACTCGCCGCCGCCGCGCAAATTCGCCTGCACGATGGTGCCGCCGCGCTCGAGCCACAGCTTGCCGAGCGAGGGGTTGTAGTACGGCTTCACCGCATGGGCGAAACCGCCATAGGCGCTCATATAGACCGGCGCATCGCCGGTCTCGCCGGCGGGACCCGTCTGGACATAGGGGATGCGCTCGCCGTCGATCGAGATCGCCTCGTGCTGTGTGACCACGAGGCCGTCGGCGGTGAACGTCTTCGGCGCCTGCTTCAGCACGGTCGGGCTTGCGACGCCGCGCTCCAGCAACAGCAGCGACGGCGGCGTCAGCGGGTCCTGCACATTGGCGAGCAGGTCGCCATTGCTCTCGGACGGATGGCGATCGAGCGGCCAGATGTCGACGACGCCGATCTCGGGGAGGCCGGGAAGCGTCTCGCGGCTCCAGCCCGTCGCTGATGGCGTGCAGATCTCGAAGCGCGGCCTGAGCTCGTCGAGGATCGACAGCACCAGCTTGCCGCCCGCCCAGAACAGGCCTTGCAGGGCGCGCCGCGGCGCCGGCTCGAACAGGACCGCGAAATCGCGGTGGCCTGCGAGGAACGCCGAGAGCGAGATGCCGAGCACGGTGTCGGTGGCATAGGTCTGCCCCTCGACCTGCCAGTCCTTGCGCAGCTTCACCGCGAACCAGTCGCCATGCGCCTGCATCCAGATGCCGGTCGGCAGATCGAGCTTCGTCGTCGTGCCGGCCGCATCGCGCAGCCAGATCGCATGATTGAAGAAATCGATCTGGTCGACGATCCAGACCCGCGGCGCCGGTCCCGTGTCGTCGGCCATGCCTGACATCGCCATGTGATCGGCCGTGGTCTCGAGGATCATTTGCGCCTGATCGACAGGCTGGCCGCGCCGCCACACGCGAACGGTCCGCGAATAACCCGAGCTCGTCGCCATGCCCTCGCCATGGGCGCTCGACAGCAACAGCGTATCGGCATCGATCCAGTCCACGCCGCCCTTGGCTTCCGGCAGCGTAAATCCGTCCGCGACGAAGCTCTTCGTGTCGATGTCGAATTCCCGCAAGGTGACGGCGTCGCTGCCGCCGCGCGACAGGCTCAGAATCGCCCGCGAGTGTCCCGGCATCGTGGCGATCCCGCTCAGCAGCCAGTCCTCGCCTTCGCTCGCCGCGAGCTGGTCGATGTCCAGCATGCGCTCCCACGCCGGATGCGGTTTGCGAAATTCCGCCAGCGTGGTTTGCCGCCACAGGCCGCGCGGGTTGGCGGCATCCTTCCAGAGATTGTGTAGATCGCTGCCGCGCCGGCTGACATAGGGGATGTTGTCGGGACGATCGTAGATCGCCGCGAGGACATCGCGGTCGCGCTCGAAGGCCGCGCCCCCGAACGCGGCGAGCGTCAGTTGATTCTGCCGCGCGACGAAATCGAGCGCCTGCTTGCCTTCGATCTCCTCCAGCCAGAGCCAGGGATCGTCGTCGGGAGCGCTGAGCGTGGGCCGGTCGTCGACGGACATGAACGATACTCCCAGAGGTCGCGGCGGATAGGATTTGATCGAGCGCAAGCCGTCAATAGCGCGGGCCGGTATCATCCGCCCGATTGCGTCAGGGGCATGGCCTGCGCCCGTTTGCGCCGGTTGCCCGCCCTCCCACGCCCCTCCATAGTGCCGGGAATCAACAAGGCTCTTGTGAGCCCCTTGGGGCGGAAATGCCGATGTTAGACGTGACTACAGCCCACGAAATCGCTGCCGACGCCCGCGTGCGTGCCAATGTGGTGCGCCTTGCGGCGGCGCAAGCGCTGACCGGCGCCAACTCGGCGGTGATCTTCGCCACCGGCTCGATCGTCGGCGCGACGCTCGCGCCCGACATGTCGTTCGCGACGGTGCCGATCTCGATGTATGTGCTGGGGCTCGCCGCCGGCACGCTGCCGACCGGTGCGATCTCGCGCCGCTTCGGCCGCCGCGCGGCCTTTATCGTCGGCACGGGTCTGGGCACGCTCACCGGTCTGTGCGGCTCGTTCGCGATTCTGCATGCGTCGTTCGCACTGTTCTGCGTCGCGACCTTCCTCGGCGGCCTCTACGGCGCGGTGGCGCAATCCTATCGCTTCGCCGCCGCCGACGGCGCGAGCGCGGCCTACCGGCCCAAGGCAGTGTCCTGGGTGATGGCCGGCGGCGTGTTCGCCGGCGTGCTCGGTCCGCAGCTCGTGCAATGGACCATGGACGTCTGGTCGCCCTATCTATTCGCCTTCAGCTTCCTGGTGCAGGCTGCGGTTGCGCTTGTGGCGATGGGCATCGTCGCCGGCGTCGACATGCCGAAGCCGGCACCGGCAGATCTGCATGGCGGCCGGCCGCTGCTCGACATCGTGACTCAGCCGCGCTTCATCGCGGCCGCGCTGTGCGGCGTCATCTCCTATCCCATGATGAACCTGGTGATGACCTCGGCGCCGCTCGCCATGAAGATGTGCGGCCTCAGTGTCAGCGATTCCAATTTCGGCATTCAATGGCACATCGTCGCCATGTACGGGCCGAGCTTCTTCACGGGCGCGCTGATTGCGCGTTTCGGCGCGCCGAAGATCGTCGCCGCCGGCCTGCTGCTGGAGGCCGTGGCCGCCGGCATCGGTCTCTCCGGCCTCACCGCGATGCATTTCTGGGCCACGCTGATCGTGCTTGGTGTCGGCTGGAATTTCTCCTTCATCGGCGCCTCCGCGCTGGTGCTGGAGACGCACCGTCCGCAGGAGCGCAACAAGGTGCAGGCCTTCAACGATTTCCTGGTGTTCGGCATGATGGCGATCGGCTCGTTCTCCTCCGGCCAGTTGCTGGCGAATTACGGCTGGTCGGCGGTGAACATGGTGGTGTTCCCGCCGGTGGTGCTCGGCCTTGCCGTGCTTTCGCTGGCGTCCTGGGCCCGCCGCCGCAAGGCGCGGCTGGACGCGGCGATGGGCGAATTCCCGGATGCGATCTGAGTTGGCAGGAGGCTGTCAGCAGCGTCGATACTTCGATCTGCGTCGAAGTGATTTTCGAGTGAGAGTTAATTAGATGTCGTCATGGCCGGGCTTGTCCCGGCCATCCACGTCTTTGCTACGTCGAAGGAAGAGCGTGGATGCCCGGGACACGCCCGGGCATGACGGAGTAAGCGGCAATGCTCGATAATCCTCAACACGCCCCCATCGACGAATCCTCCCTMCGTTACGAAGGCTGGCGCATCGTCGCGGTCTGCTTCCTGCTTGCGACCTTCGGCTGGGGGCTCGGCTTTTACGGCCAGAGCGTCTATGTCGCCGAGCTCCAGCGCGCGCGGGGCTGGCCGGCCTCGCTGATCTCCTCGGGCACGACGTTCTTCTATCTGTTCGGCGCGCTGCTCGTCGTCTTCGTTGGCGAGGCCGTCAGAAAATATGGCCCGCGGCTCTGCCTGATCGCCGGCACGCTGGCGATGGCGGCGGCCGCGGTTGCGATCGGCGCGGTGCGCGAGCCCTGGCAGCTCTATCTCGCCGACGCCGTGCTCGCCTTCGGTTGGGCCGGCACCAGTCTCGCCATGATCACCAACACGATCAGCCTGTGGTTCGACCAGAAGCGCGGCATGGCGATCAGCCTTGCGCTCAACGGCGCCAGCTTCGGCGGCATCGTCGGCGTGCCGCTGCTGGTGACCCTGATCGGCCACATCGGCTTCGCCAGCGCGATGTACGCCGCCGCCGGCGCCATGCTGGTGTTGCTGCTGCCGGTGATCCTCCTTCTCGTCGGCCGGCCGCCCGATCTTGACGGCTGGCAYGCGACGGCGAAGGCCAGGCCGCAATCGTCGACGGAGATCCGCGCATGGGCGCTGCGCGATATCGGCTTCCTCACGGTGACGATTGCCTTTGCGTTGGTGCTGTTCGCGCAGGTCGGCTTCATCGTGCACCTGATCTCGTTCCTCGATCCCGTGATCGGCCGCGAGCGCGCAGCCGTGGCGGTCGCGGTGCTGACCGCGATGGCGGTGATCGGCCGGGTGCTGTTCTCGATGGTGATCGACCGCCTCAACCAGCGGCTGGCCGCGGCACTGTCGTTCCTCAGCCAGGCCGCGGCGCTTTGCGTCGTCATCAATTTGCACAACGACTATGTGCTGATCGCGGCCTGCGCGGTGTTCGGCTTCTCGGTCGGCAATCTCATCACGCTRCCGTCGCTGATCGTGCAGCAGGAATTCGACTCCGCCTCGTTCGGCGTGCTGATCAGCCTGAATACGGCGATCAACCAGGTGACCTATGCGTTCGGCCCGGGCGTCGTCGGCTTCCTGCGAGATTTCTCCGGCGGCTATACGCTGCCGTTCTATCTGTGTATCGCGCTGGAGGTGGCGGCTGCGGCGCTGATCATGGTGCGGGGGAAGCCGCGAGCGAAAACGGCATAGAGGCGCGACGGCGCCTCAACACACTCCGTCATTGCGAGCGCAGCGAAGCAATCCAGGCTGCCACTGCGGAAAGATTCTGGATTGCTTCGTCACTTCGCTCCTCGCAATGACGAGGAGAGAGCGGTATTTAAGCCTCGCGCTGCTTCAGCAACGCCTCGACATCCAGCCGCTTCGTGAACATCGCAAGCTTGCCATCCGGCCCGAGCGGCCATTGCTCTTTCGGCTTGTCTCAATATAGCTCCACGCCGTTCTCGTCGGGATCGCGCAGATACAGCGCCTCGCTGACGCCGTGATCGCTGGCGCCATCGAGCGCAATGCCGGCCGTGAGCACGCGATGCAGCGCATCCGCCAGCGCCGGCCGCGTCGGGTAGAGGATCGCGGTGTGGAAGAGGCCTGTCGTGCCCGGCGGCGGCGGCGAGCCGCCCTTGCTCTCCCAGGTGTTGAGCCCGATGTGGTGATGATAGCCGCCGGCCGAGATGAACGCCGCGCCCGATCCCATGCGCTGCATCAGCTCGAAGCCGAGCACGCCGCAATAGAAGCCGAGCGCACGATCGAGATCGGCGACCTTGAGATGAACGTGGCCGATCCTTGTGCCGGCATGGACGGCTGGGCTTTGCGACATGGTGCTGCTCCGTTGACCAACTCCAGATAAGGCCGGCTCCGGGACAGTGCTACCTGCCTATCCCGAAACCCATCGTTTCCGGATACGAAACTATGAGAGCTCCGGCACCTCGCCCTCCGGCAGCTCGAACTCGAACGTGTTCAGCGTCATGGATACCATTGTGTAATAGCCGCACAGCCCGATCACCTCGACCACGCCGCGCTCGCTGAGGACCTTCACCGCGGCATCGTAGAGGCCCTTCTCGACGCCATGGCCTTCATGCAGCGACTTCGCGACGTCGTAGATCATCTGGCCCTTGGGATCGTCGAAGACAGGCGTGCGGCGATCGCGGATCGCGTGGATGATTTCAGGGTCCATGCCGCCCTGGAGCGCCAGGCGCTTATGCGCATACCATTCGTAATGCGCAGTCCAGTGCCGCGCCGTCACCAGGATCGCGATCTCCGAAAGCTTGGCGGGGAATATCGTGTCGTAGCGCAGGACTTCGCCGAGCCGCGTGGCGTGACGGGCCATGTCGGGGCTGTTGAGCCAGGCCATCATCGGCGCTGGCGGCTTGCCGCGCTTGCCGGCAATCGACTCGTCATAGGTCTGCCGCTGGCTCTCGTTCATTTCGCCAGGCGAAAGGAGTTTCAGGCGCATTGTTATTTCCTCTTTGTTTTCAAGCTCGCCGTGGCGGCGACTATAGCCGAGTGCAGCGCCACGGAAGTGGTTGAATTCCACGGTGCGATGGCTCAGAGTCGCGCCCAACAAGTCTTTTTGATTGATGGAAACGACCATGAGCGAATCTGAAGCCGCCGATCTTGAGAAATTCCGCAGCGAGACGCGCGCCTGGCTGGAAGCCAACTGCCCGCCGGAGATGCGCAAGCCCGTGACCTCTGAGGGCGACGTGTTCTGGGGCGGGCGCAATACGAAATTCGTCTCCGAGCCGCAGCGCATCTGGTTCGAGCGCATGCGCGACAAGGGCTGGACCGTGCCGGACTGGCCTAGGGAATATGGCGGCGGTGGCCTCAGCGCTGCCGAGCACAAGGTGCTGCGCGCCGAGATGGCCAGGATGGGCGCGCGTCCGCCGCTGTCGAGCTTTGGCATCTGGATGCTGGGGCCGGCGCTGCTCAAATACGGCAACGAGGCGCAGAAGAAGGAGCACCTGCCTGACATCGCGGCGGGCCTGATCCGCTGGTGCCAGGGCTATTCCGAGCCGAACGCCGGCTCCGATCTCGCTTCGCTCCAGACCCGCGCCGAAAGTGACGGCGACGATTTCGTCATCACGGGGTCGAAGATCTGGACGTCCTACGCCAACTACGCCGACTGGATCTTCTGCCTGGTCCGCACCGATCCCGCGGCGAAGAAGCACGACGGCATCAGCTTCATCCTGTTCGACATGGCCTCGAAGGGCGTGACGACCAAGCCGATCCTTTTGATCTCGGGCTATTCGCCGTTCTGCGAAACCTTCTTCGACGGTGTCCGCGTGCCGAAGTCGCAATTGGTCGGCACCGTCAACCGCGGTTGGGACGTCGCAAAATATCTGCTGCAGCATGAGCGCGCGATGATATCAGGCATGGGCGAGCGCGGCGTCGGCCGGCCGCTCGGGCAGATCGCGGCGGATTCCGTCGGCACCGATGCACAAGGCAAGCTCGACGATTCCATGCTGCGCGGCCGGATCGCGAGCTTCGACGTCGACGAGGCAGCGCTCGCCGCTTGCGCCGAACGCGCGGTCGATCTCGCCAAGGCCGGCCAAGCGCATCCGGCGTTCTCGTCCGCGATGAAATATTACGGCACCGAGCTCAACAAGCGCCGCCACGAGATCCTGATGTCGGCCGGTGGCGTCAACGCGCTGGAATGGGAGAGCGAGCGCTCCAGGCAGGGCGCCCGCCCGCGCGCCTGGCTGCGCACCAAGGCCAACTCGATCGAGGGCGGCACGACGGAGGTGATGCTCGGCATCGTCGCCAAGCGCATCCTGGATTTGCCGGGGGCGTGAGGCGTCCCTCACCACCCGTCATTCCGGGGCGCGCGACTTGTCCGCCGAAGCTCGAAGAGCGAAGGCGGAAGCGCGAGCCCGGAATCCATACTCCCGATCGTGGTTATGGATTCCGGGCCTGGCCTTACGGGCCATCCCGGAATGACGAACAAAAAGTAGATTTCGAATCGGAAACACGCACATGGCCCTCGTCCTCACCGAAGAACAATCAATGCTCCGCGACTCAGCGCGCGGGCTGATCAGCGACAAGGCGCCGGTGTCGCACCTGCGATCCCTGCGCGACGCCAAGGATCCCACCGGCTTCTCCAAGGAGCTGTGGCATTCCTTCGCCGAGATGGGCTTTGCCGGCCTCCTGGTGCCGGAAGAGTTCGGCGGCAGCGGTCTTGGCTTCATGGAGGCCGGTGTGGTGATGGAGGAGATCGGCCGCACCTTGATGCCGTCTCCGTTCCTTGCCACCAGCGTGGTCGCGGCCTCCGCCCTGAATCGCGGCGGCAATGCCGCGCAGAAGTCGGAATTCTTGCCGAAAATTTCCAACGGCTCGCTGCTCGCGACGCTCGCGATCGATGAAGGCGCCAAGCATCGCCCGCTTCAGACCAGCCTCCAGGCGGTGCGCGCCGGCAACGGCTTCAAGCTCTCCGGCGCCAAGGCGCTGGTCGTCGACGGCCACGTCGCGGACCTCTTCATCGTCGCGGCGCGCACCGCTGGCGCCGCCGGCGAGCGTGACGGGCTGACGCTGTTCCTGGTCAATCCCAAGGCCAAGGGCGTTGCGATCGAGCGCACCATCATGGTCGATGCGCACAACGCGGCACGGATCGAGCTTGCCAATGTCGAGGTCAASGCCGATAGCGTGCTCGGCGAGGTCGATCAGGGGGCCGCGCTGCTCGACGGCGTGCTCGACATTGGCCGCGGTGCGGTCGCCGCCGAAATGGTGGGCTTGAGCGAAGAAGTCTTCAACCGCACCGTCGAGTACCTCAAGAACAGAAAGCAGTTCGGCAAGCTGATCGGCGAGTTCCAGGCGCTGCAGCACCGTGCCGCCGAGCTCTATGTCGACATCGAGATCACTCGCGCCGCCACGATGAAGGCGCTCCAGGCACTCGATGCCGACGTCGCCAAGGCCGCATCAAGCGTCGCCGTGGCCAAGGCCCGCGCCGGCACCACCGCCACCCGCGCGGTGCAGGAAGGCGTGCAGATGCATGGCGGCATGGGCATGACCGACCAGTTCGACATTGGCTTCTTCATGAAGCGCGCGCGCGTGTGCGAGGAGCTGTTCGGCGACGCGAACTACCACACCGAGCAGCTGGCAAGGGCGCGGGGGTATTGAGCTGAGTTGAGGAGAGGCGCGAGGGGCGCGCCTCACACGCGGTGTCGTCGCCCGGCTTGACCGGGCGACCCGGTACGCCGCGGCCTGTCCGCATACGATCGGCGTCTCGGAATACTGGATCGCCCGGTCAAGCCGGGCGATGACAGTTGAGAGGGTGGAGAGCGCCTGCCCCAAGCTCCGTCATGGCCGGGCTTGTCCCGGCCATCCACGTTCTTAAGGTGCCTCAAAAACGTAGATGCCCGGGACAAGCCCGGGCATGACGATTGTGAGCGTGGCTGAGCCGGAAGCTACTACCGCATCGGCGGCGCGTACTGCACGCCGCCGGCATTCCACAGCTGGTTCATGCCGCGCGGGATCTTCAGCTTGGACTTCTCGCCGATGTTGCGCTCGTACATCTCGCCGTAATTGCCGACGTTGCGGATGATGCGGACGACCCAGTCCTTGGTGAGGCCGAGCTGCTCGCCGTAATTGCCCTCGGTGCCGACCAGGCGCATCACTTCCGGCTTCTTCGACTTCAGGGCCTCGTCGATGTTCTCCGAGCTCACGCCGAGCTCCTCGGCGTTGATCATCGCGTAGAGCGTCCACTTCACGATCATCATCCAGTCGTCGTCGCGCTGGCGCACCACGGGCGCGAGCGGCTCCTTGGAGATCATGTCCGGCAGGATCATGTTGTCGCCGGGCTTGGAGAGGTTCAGCCTGAGCGCGTAGAGCTGGGAGACGTCGGCGGAGAGCGTGTCGCACTTGCCGGAGTCGTAGGCCTTCACCACGTCATCCAGCTTGTCGAACTTCACCTCTTCATACTTCATGTTGTTGGCACGGAAGTAGTCGGCGACGTTGAGCAGCGTTGTCGTGCCAGCCTGCACGCAGACCTTGCTGCCGGTCAGGTCCAGCGAAGTCTCCTTGTTGCGTGAACGCGGCAGCATGAAGCCGGCGCCGTCGTAATAGGCCACCGCCGGGAAATAGAGGTCATAGTCGAGCTCGCGCGCCATGCTCCAGGTCGAGTTGCGCGAGAGGATGTCCACCTTGCGGCTCTGCAATTCCTTGAAGCGCTCGCTGGCGTCGAGTGGAACGAACTTGGCCTTGCCGGGATCATTGAAGATGGCGGCTGCCACCGCGCGACAGAAATCGACGTCGAATCCGGTCCAGTTGCCCTTGTCATCGGGGATCGAGAAGCCCGGCAGGCCCTTGTTGACGCCGCACAGCACCTCGCCGCGGCGCACGGTGCGCTTCAGGGTGCGGGTATCGTAGAACTCATAGATCACCGCCAGGGCGCCGACCAGTACGGCAACCGCGAGCCCGATCAGCAGGCCGCCTCGAAAAGTGCGCATCATGTTGCTCTCTCGAAAAATCGGGAAAAGGAATATTCGCTAAGGCGAGGAAGATCAGAGCTCGGGCTTCTGCCGGATGACCACCTTGGTACCGACCGGGACGCGATCGTAGAGATCGGCGACGTCATGGTTGACGAGACGGAAGCAGCCCGAGGACACCTTGGTGCCGATCGTATCAGGGCGGTTGGTGCCGTGGATGCGGTAGACGGTGGTGCCGAGATACATGGCGCGGGCACCGAGCGGATTGCCGGGGCCGCCGGCCATGAAGCGCGGCAGATAGGGCTGTCGCTGGATCATCTCCGGCGGCGGCGTCCAGTCCGGCCACTCCTTCTTGTTGGTGATGTTCACCAGCCCCTGCCACTGGAAGCCGTCGCGGCCGACGCCGATGCCGTAACGGATCGCGCGCCCGCCCGGCTGCACCAGATAGAGGTGGCGCTCAGCGGTCGAGATGATGATGGTGCCCGGCGTCTCGGTGGTGCGGAAATAGACCACCTGCTTCTGCCATTCCGGCTCGAGCTGGTAAGCGTCGTCGGCGACCAGCCCCGGCTCGTCGCCGCGGTCGGGCTGCTGCGCGGAGGCGTATGAGGTGGTCAGGACCAGGCCCAGCGCCGCGATGAACGCCCCGGTCAGGCGACGATAATCCGTCATTTCAAGCTCTCCCCGCTGCCACAGCGTAAATCATTCGGACCATCTGAACTCAGGGGCAGCTTCGTGGCAAGTTCATGGCGCGCCCGGCTGGTATGTCACGAGAATGCTTTGGTTTTTTGACGAGCCCGGGCAATGCCACAAACAGGGGATGGCGCGAAAAGCAGTGCCGGCGCCATCCGCCGGGTGGCGGGCTGTCAAATCTGCAGCCGTCATGCCCGGGCTTGTCCCGCCTGCGCGGCCGAAGCCGCTTCGGCGAGGCGAAGGCCCGGGCATCCACGTTCTTCGTGCCCTGGGTAAAGACGTGGATGGCCGGGACAAGCCCGGCCATGACGACGTGGAGGTAGCGCGCTCTAAATCTTGTTGTTCTCCGGCGCGATCTCGAGACGCCGGACGATTTCGGTCCCCACCGCGCGGGCCTCGATCCGGGACCCGATTCGTGGGCTGCGAAAGCGTCGCCCTGAGCGCAACCGGATCGTGACGATGCAGTGCTCGTCCTCGGACCGGCCGCGGCGGTCGACGGTGATCGTCTTCACGTCGTGCCCCTCGATATGGTCGGCGCGCGGCGTGCCGTCGCCCCACAGGCGTTCGACGCGGATATCGCTTTCGCGGATGATCCAGAACGCGCCGGTCACGAGATTGGCGTATCTGTAAACCGCGAATGCGGCGATCGCGCCGAGCGGCAGCAGCAGGATGTCGACATGGCTCGGCGGCCATCCACGCCAGAGCTTGTAGGCGTAGGGAACGGCGGACAAGGCGACGGCGATCAGCGCGACTATCCTTATGTCCCGGGCGGAAAACGCCTCGAGCGGCTCGCCGAGACGCATCTCGGGATTGCTGGCATCGAGCGGATTGATGGGTGACTCGACGTCGGGGACATCGAACTGCGCGGCGATCCGCGCCACGGTGTCGCGTACATGCGTGACGTCGGAGATCGGCGGGGACGTCAGGCGCTCCCCCGAGGCCAGTGTGAAGGCCAGCTGGAAACGGGCTTTCGCCCGCTTGCTGCCGGGAACCTGTAATCCCCTGATGTCGTCTTTCGCCACGATCCTGGTCCGGAGTTTTCCGAACGGTCGCTGTTGCCCGATCAGGATCTCGTTCGGCGTGATGATCCACACCACCGCCGGCGCCAGCATGATGCCGACGACGAACGCCGCTCCCACGAAGAGCGCGGCCACCGAGACGATCACCTCCAACGTGTCGTGCGTGAACAGGCCCGGCGTGAAGCACAGCGCCACAGCGGCCGCAAAGCCGGACATGACCAGCCGCTGCGCGATCGAGGCGCCTTCGCGAAGGCGAATGTCGTTGCTGGTGGTCGCGTCGTCCATTGCGGGCGCTGATTCCGTCGCTCGGGAAACTCCACGGACGGGTCCGTGGAGTCAAGCAACAACGGCGGCAGCGGCGATCCGGCCTCAGCTGTTGGCGTTCAGCAGCTTTGCCACGGTGCGGTCGATCTCGTCGTAGCGGCCCTCGCCCTCGTGCTGGAACACGATCTTGCCGTTCTGATCGATGATGTATTGCGCCGGCCAATACTGGTTCTGGTAGGCGTTCCAGGTCTTGGAATCATTATCCTGCGCCACCGGATAGGTGATGCCGTGGCGCTTGAGCGCGGCCTGCACATTGGCGGCGGAGCGCTCGAACGGGAATTCCGGCGTATGCACGCCGACCACGACGAGGCCCTTGTCCTTGTACTTGGCATAGAGGTCGGTGACGTGCGGCAGCGTGTTGACGCAGTTGACGCAGCCATAGGTCCWGAAGTCGATCAGCACGACCTTGCCGCGGAGGTCGGCGATGCTCAGCGGTTTCGAGTTGAACCAGGTGTTGATGCCGGTGAAGTCGGGCGCGGTCTGCTGGCTTGCGGCAGCCGTGACGACAGGGGTGGCGCGCGCGGCCTCGTCGCAGATGCCGGGGATGACGGCGCCTGTCACGGCCATGCCGATCAATGCGGCGGAGACGGCGAGCAGTTTGAAAGTCATGGAAGCGTCCTCCGGTGAAGATGAGGGATGATCACAGGCCGATCTGGCCGGTGGGATAGAATCCGGTAAGCCACGCCACGATCAGCGTGTCGTACTGGAAATAGGCCGCGACCGCGAAGGCGATCACGACGACACCAAAGCCCTGCTGCAGCCGCGGCGAGATCCGCGCGAGGCTGCGCACGCGCGTGGTCGCAGCCTGTCCGCCATAGGCGATCGCGAGCATCGGGATCGCTGCGCCGATGGCATAGGCAATCAACAGCACGCCGGCCCAGCTGGCGTTCTTCGACGTCGCGACCAGCGTCAGGATCGAGCCGAGCACCGGACCGGCGCAGGGCGTCCAGACCAGGCCGAGCGTGGTGCCGAGCACGAGGCCGCCGAGCGCGCCCTCGCGCTGCACGGCGCCGGAATTGCCGAGATCGAGCCAGCCATTGAGCCGGATCGAGAGCCATTCGAACGGCGCCGGCCACAGCATCAACAGGCCGAAGCCGAGCAGCAGGATCGACGCGGCCTCGCGCAGCACGTTCGGATCGAAATCGAACAGCCGCGTGATCGCACCCAACAGCAGCGCGGTCGCCGAGAACGAGACGACGAAGCCGAGCGCGATCATCGCGGGCCGCAAGTGGCCCGCCCGCCCGATCGAGGCGCCAAGCAGGATCGGCAGCATCGGCAGCGTGCAGGGCGCGGCGATGGTCAGGATGCCGGCAAGGACGGCGAAGACAAGTTCGAGCATCGGGCACTCGTGAAGGAGGTCACGAGGGCAGTTCGGGATGGCTGCGCGGGTTGTTACGTGGCGTCACACCTTCGTGAGGGGGCGGCTGCCTCGCGCGGCCGCTCTGCCGGCCACGGCGACGGTGCGCTCCCTCCCCCCTTGCGGGGGAGGGCGGGGGAGAGGGGTAGCCCCGGAAAAGGTCTATCCATCCGCGATCGTACCGCGCACGGCAAATCGAGGGAGTCCCCGTGCGGTACCCCTCTCCCTGCCCCTCCCCCGCAAGGGGGGAGGGAATGAAAGAGCGGTGCCTACCTCACGCCAGCGGGAAGCGGGGCCTCAGCCCGCCAAACACAAAACGACCCGGAGGGGGGCATCCCGTCCGGGTCGCTGGAAGTCTTGGGAGGTTTAACGAAACCGTATGTGGGCTTTATAGGAGGGAAGTTTTTCCGCCTGATGTTGTGCTTTGTTTCAATTATTTCGTCGGCGGTAACACTTCCGTGTCCGGGGACAGGGCCGAAACTTCGGTCCTATCCCATTGAAATCCTTGGTCTTAGGCGGCGAAACGGTCGACGCCGGCGCCCTTAAGCAAATCGGCCAGTTGCTTGCGGGCATAGAACATCCGGGTCTTCACCGTGCTCTGCGGGATGCCGATGATCTGACCGACCTCCTCCACCGACTTCTCATGGTAGTAGACGAGGTTGATGATCTCGCGATGCGCGGGCGACAGCTTTTGCACGCAGGCGCGCAGGATGGCGCTGGTGTCGTTGCGGTCGAGCGAGGTCTCCGGCGTCTCGGCATCGTCAGGAATCTGGCGCACGTCGTCCTGGTCGATGTCCTCGAAGCGGCGCTGGCGCATCGCAGTGAGTGCCTTGAAGCGCGCGATCGAGAGCAGCCAGGTCGAGACCTGCGAGCGGCCCTGGAACTGGCCTGCCGTGCGCCACACGTCGAGGAACACCTGGCTGACCAGGTCTTCCGCCGTGGTCGCGTCACGCACGATGCGCAGGATGAAGCGATAAACCCGCACATTGTGCCGGCAATAGAGGATGTGCATGGACGTCCGGTTGCCGTCCGCAATGCTCTCCAGGAGCATGTCGTCCGAGGCCGCCTGAGCGGCAATGATGCTCTGGCTGGCTTGGGCGTTGATGGCGATGACGTTCGGCATTGACTTAGCTCCCCGTAGCGCCGCAACCGAGCGGCGTTTCCTTGGACCAAAGTGTTAATCAGCGAACGTTTCGGGACGTCTGCACGAAAAGCGAAAAATGGTTTCGTGCGCYGCCAAATTGTTTCGTCGGACAGGCCGCGACGAAACATTCGGGGTGAAAAGCCGTGGAATTTCAATGTACGGAAAATACGGGGGTGGGGATTGGGGAGCGCCCGGCGCAGCCGGGAACGAAATTCCGGGCTTTGCGTTCGGTCGCGCCACCCATGCCGTCATTCCGGGGCGCGAAGCGAGCCCGGGACGACAGCGGTAGGTGCCGCACGACTTACGCCTTCTCGCCCGCGGGCGAGAACAGATAGCCGCCGCCGCGGATGGTGCGGATCACGGCTGGCTTGGTCGGGTCGGGCTCGATCTTGCGGCGGATGCGCATGATGCGCAGATCCACAGCGCGGTCGAAGGCTTCGGCGTCGCGCGCATTGGCCAGTTCGAGCAGGCGTTCGCGCGACAGCACGCGCTTCGGATTGGCCGCAAACACCTTGAGCAGCCCGAACTCGGACGCGGTGAGCGGATGCTCGTTGCCTTCGTCGTCGCGCAAGGCCTGCGCTTCGAGGTCGAGCCATTTGGTGCCGAAGCGCACCAATTGATCCTTGTCCGATTTGGCGGGCGTGGTCTCGGCCGCCTTCACCGGCGTGCTCCGCCGCAACACCGAGCGGATGCGCGCCATCAGCTCGCGCAGCTCGCAGGGCTTTGCCACGTAATCGTCGGCGCCGAGCTCGAGACCGACGACACGGTCGATCGGGCTCGCGGTCGCCGTCAGCATGATCACGGGCACGTTGATGCGGCTCTTGAGGTCGCGGATGATCGAGAGGCCGTCTTCCTCGGGCATGTTGAGGTCGAGCACGACGAGGTCGGGCATGCTGCCGTCGATCGCGGTGCGCAAACTCTTGCCGCCGTCGCACAGCGTCACGGTGAAGCCGTGCATCTTGAGGTAATCGCCGACCATCTCCCGGGCCGGGGCCTCGTCGTCGACGATCATGATGTGCTGGCTTTGGGTCATATCACTCAGATCTCGGTACTCGAATCACGGCAACTCGGTCGCGGGCAGGGTGATGGTGAAGGTCGATCCCTTGCCGGGACCGTCGCTCTCGGCCGTCACCTCGCCGCCATGCATGTCGATAATACGCTTGACGATGGAAAGCCCAAGCCCCGTCGAGCTCTCGCCCGCGGTCGGTTTGGCCGACAGCCGCTGGAACCGGCCGAACAGGCGGCCGAGATCCTCCGGCGACAGGCCGGCGCCCTCGTCGCTGACGCGGACGACGGTATCGCTGGCTTCATGGGTGACGGCGACGATGATCTTGCCGCCGATCGGGCTGTATTTGATGGCGTTGCTGATCAGATTGTCGATCGCCTCGCGGATGCGGTCGGTGTCGCACATGGTGACGATGTTGGGTGGCGCCGTGACGCTGATCGCCTGCTGCTTGTTGACCGCGAGCGGGTGGTTGGCATCGGCGACCTCCTTCACCAGCGCCGCGACGTCGACCGGCTCGCGGCGGATGGTGATGTCGAAGGCATCGGCCATCGCGTCCGAGATCAGATGATCGACCATCGTGGTCAGGCGCTTCGTCGCATCGCGGATGTGATCGACCTGGGCGACCACGCCGTCGGACGAGGCGCCGGTCGAGATCAGCTCCTTCAGCATCTCGGTKCGGCCGAGGATGACGCCCAGCGGGTTCTTGAGGTCGTGGGCGACGGTGCCCAAAATCTCGTTCTTGAAGCCGTTGGCGCGCTGCAGCCGCAGCCATTGCGCCGAGAGGCGGCGGTTGGCCTGCATCAGCGCGCGGGTGCGCTGGGCGACGCGGTCCTCGAGCTGCGTGTTGGCGTCCTGGAGCTGCTGGTAGAGGATGACGTTGTCGAAGGCGATCGAGAGCCGGCTGGAGAAGATCTCGACCAGCGAGCGGTCGGTCTCGGACAGCTCGCGCTCGGCCTGCAGCAGCACCACCACCTCGCGGCCGGAGCCGGTCCGCAGATAGATCACGCTGCGGTGGTCGGCGAATTCGTTCTTGCGGCCCTGGAACGCGGCTTCCACCATCGTACGCAGATCGGGGTCGAGCGCCTTCGACGAGGTCGTGCCGATGAAGCGGCTGTAGCAGCCGCTGCCGGCGAGCACGGAGAGCTCGGGGTCCACGCCGCCATTGTCGCGCAGCACCAGTATGCCGGCGCAATCGACATTGAGCAGCGAGGCGAGCTGGGTCAGCACGCCCTCGGCGAGCCGCTGCATCGACTTGAAGTCGTACAGCGTCGAGGCGGCGTCGATGATGATCTCGAGCCCGCGCCGCGTCTGCACCATGCGCTCGAGCTGCTGATAGGAGCGCAGCGCCGCGGTCAGCGAGGTGAACAGCTTGTCGGCGGTGAGCTCGGTCTTGGCCTTGTAGTCGTTGATGTCGTACTGGACGATCACGCGCCGCTCCGGCGCCTGGCCGGGCTGTCCCGTGCGCAGGATGATACGTACGGTCTCGTTCTTGAGCTCGTTGCGGATGAACTCGACCAGCTCGAGGCCGGCGACATCGGTCTCCATGATGACGTCGAGCAGCACGGCGGCGATATCGCCATGCGCGGCCATCAGCTTGCGACCTTCCGCCGCGGAATGGGCGGAGAGGATCTCCAGCCCCTGGCCGTTGAGGCTGTAGTCGGACAGTGCGAAGCGGGTGCCGTCGTGCACGGCCGGATCGTCGTCGATGACGGCGATCTTCCACTTCCGTGCGTTCTGGTCCTCCGGTGCGGTACCGGTATCGTCGATCAGGTGGAGGACATCGTCCTGTTCGGCCATTGAGAAGTCCCGTCAGTCTCTGTGCTTTGCGCGCCGCCCTTGGCGACCCGGGGCATGATAATGCGAAAAGTAGTGCCTTGTCCCAGCTTGGATTCCAGCATCATGCGTCCGCCGAGCTGCTGGGTGACAAGGTTATAGACGATATGCAAGCCGAGTCCCGTACCACCTTCATTGCGCCGGGTGGTAAAGAATGGGTCAAAGGCCTGGCGCTGCACGTCAGGGGTCATGCCGGCCCCGTCATCGGCGAAGATGATCTCGATGTCGTCGGTCCCGCGCGGCCGCGCCGAGATCGTGATCGTGCCGGCGCGGCCGTCGGCAAAGGCGTGGTTGGCGGCGTTGAGGAAGAGGTTGGTCAGGATCTGGCCGTAGGAGCCGGGATAGCCGTCGAGCAGGAGCCCCTCGGGTACGTCGGCCTGGAGCGTGATCGGCGAGCGCTTCAGGACCGGACGCAGGCTGGCGATGATCTGGTCGGTGGCTTCGCTGAGTGAGAACTGCCGCCGCTCGGCATGCGAGCGGTCGACCGCGACCTGCTTGAACGACTGGATCAGCTCGCCGGCGCGGGTGAGGTTGGCGACGAGCTGCTGCGAGGCGTCGCGCGAGGACTGCACGAACTCCTCCAGCTGCGAGCGCCGCAGGCCGCCGTCGCCCTTGAGCTGGGCCTCGAATATCTCGGTGCGCCGGGCAAAGCTGGAAGCGACGGTCAGGCTGATGCCGATTGGGTTGTTGACCTCGTGCGCGACGCCGGCGACGAGGCCGCCGAGCGCCGCCAGCCGTTCGGCGTCGATCAAATTCTGCTGCGCGGTGTTGAGCTCGAGTAGCGCGCTCTCGGCCTTCTCCTTGGACGCGCGCAGCTCGTCCTCGGTCTCGCGCTTCGCGATCGCGTTCTCGCGGAACACCTCGACGGCGCGCGCCATGGCGCCGACCTCGTCGCGTGCCTTGGTGCCCTGCACCTCGCGGTCGAGGTCGCCGAGCGTGATCGCGCGCATCGCGGTCATGATCTGCTGCAGCGGCAGGCGGATCGACAGCGCGATCAGCACGCCCGCGGTGAGGATGATGCCGAGGAAGATCACCGCGATCGACAGCACCCGCCGCGAGATATCGGCGAGGGTACGATCAAACGTCTCCTGCGCCTTCTGCTCGCGCTGGCGCATCTTGGTGGAGAGATCGTCGATGGCGCCGATCGCCTCGGCCTGGCTGGCGTCGATGGTGTTGCGCAGCAATTCGGTGCGGCTCGTCAGCTGCTCGGAGAGTTTGGCGAAACCCTCGCGCAGCGCCATGGTGCGGGTCCCGAGCCGTTGCAGCGCCATGCGCTGCAGGTCGTTGTCGGCGAGATCGATCATGACCGGAATGGTCTTCTCGATCGTCTCGGTGTTGCGGCGCGCATCATCAGCGGCACCGGGCGAGAGCGACAGATAGTAGGAGTTGGCGGCCACCAGCATCGCGGTGAAGGCCTCGCGCGACTTGCCGAGCGAGGGCCAGATCAGCGCGTCGCGATGACCGGTGGCACCTTCGATGATGGAATAGAGACCGGCCATGTCCCTGGCCGGGCCCTGCACCTGCTCCTCATAGGTCTTGGCGATGGTCGCCTGCACGCTGCGCAACTCGCCGAAGCCGTTGAGGAAGCGGTCGGTGGTGCGCTCCAGCTCCTCGACCGAGCCCGACAGCATCGGGTCCTTGGCGGCACGGTCGGTGAGCGTGCCCAGCACCGCCTCGCGCAGCAGCAGGATCTCGGCGAACAGGTCCGGGCTCGGCTGGTTGATGTAGCGGTGGATCAGATTGTGCAGGCGCCCGGTCTCGCTCTCGAGCAGCGCCAGGATGCGGTCGGATTCGCGTACCTGGCGGACGTCGCCCCAGGCCGAGCCCAGCACCTGCGTGCCGTTCCAGATCAGCCCCACCAGCACCACGACCACGGCCGAATTCAGCGCCGCGATCGACAGGATGCGCCAGCGGATCGGCACCGCGCGGAGCATCCCGACCAGGCGTGCGCGCAGCCGCCCGAGCGGGCCGGGCGGCCTGTCTGCGTGCTCGCTGTGTCCAAGTGYAGCCAAGCGGCTCACTCCACCTTGCGAATGCGTTCAATCAGCGCGGCCGCGGCGGGATCGCGCCCCGCCTTGGCATAGATCGCAGCCATCGCGTCCTCGAACGGCTTGCGGTCGATATCCCTGGCGACGGTGATGCCGGCGGCTTCAGCCTTGTGCTGCGACTGCTCCTCGAGGTCGTGCCACTTCTCGCGCATGAACCGGCTGGAGCGAGCCGCGGCCTCGCGGAATATCTGCTGGTCGTCCGCCGACAGGCTTTTCCAGGCCTTCAGCGAGATCACCAGCACTTCCGGGCTCATCGTGTGCTCGGTGAGCGCGAGGTGGCCGGCATGTTTGTAATGGTCTGTCGTCACGAAAGATGGCCAGTTGTTTTCGGCGCCGTCGATCAGATGGTTGGCAAGCCCGGTGAGCACCTGCCCATAGGGCATCTCGACCGGTTCGGCGCCGAGCGAGCGAATCATCTCGCTCATCAACTCCGACTGCTGCACCCGGATCCGCAATCCCTTGAGGTCGGCGACACTTCGTATCGGACGGACGCCGTTGTAGATCGACCGCGCGCCGGAATCGTAGAAGGCGAGCCCGACGAAGCCGTAGGGCTCGAAACTGCCGAGGATCTCGCTGCCGATCGGCCCGTCCAGCACCTTCTGCATGTGCTCGATGGACCGGAACAGGAACGGCATGGCGAGCACGTTCATCGCCGGGACGAAGTTGCCGATCAGCGCCACATTGGTCCGGTTGAGGTCGATCGCGCCGACCCTGGTCTGCTCGATGGTCTCCTTCTCTTCGCCGAGCTGACGGGAATGGAACACCTTGATCTCGTGCCGGCCGCCGGTGCGCTCGGCAATCAGCGCGCCCATGTAGCGCAGCGCCTGGACGGTCGGGTAATCCTCGGCCTGGGTGTCGGCGGCGCGGAATTCGCGCGCAGCTGCGCCCGTCGCGCAGACCGCGAGAAGAAGCGCGACGAAGATCAACCCGGTCCGCGAGAGTTCGGCACGGTTCAGCACTGGCACACTCAACCCCTCAGTGGTGGAGTCTATGGCGAAGCAAAAAGGTTCAATGCAATCTAGCAGATGGTTGAGGGAAGGCCATCCCGCCGCACCCGGCGGAGCGATTGTGCGGCGCGGCCGCCGTTCATTCCCGGTTGAAACAGGAAATGCCGCGCCTTAAGCAGGTATGGTCGCCTTTGCCGCGCGACACGGGAAGAGCCATCGTGATTTCAGCATCGAGTCTTTTGCGGATCCTCGCCGCTTTCATCGTCCTCGCAATGCCTCTTCAGGCGCGCGCCGCAACCGACATCGCGCTGTGGCACGCCATGTCCGGAGAGCTTGGCCGGCAGCTCGAGAAGCTCGCCGCCGACTTCAACGCCTCGCAATCCGATTACCGCATCGTGCCTGCTTACAAGGGCAACTACACCGAGACCGTGACGGCGGCGATCTTCGCCTTCCGCTCGCGCAGCCAGCCGGCGATCGTCCAGGTCAACGAGGTCGCGACCGCCACCATGACCGCGGCCAAGGGCGCGATCTATCCCGTGTTCACCATGATGCGAGACATGAACGAGCCGTTCTCGCTGGGCGATTACCTTCCCGCAGTCTCCGGCTATTACACCGATGCGGCCGGCAATCTGTTGTCCTTCCCGTTCAATTCCTCGACGCCGATCCTCTATTACAACAAGACCATGTTCCGTGACGCGGGCCTCGATCCGGAGACGCCGCCGAGGACATGGCCCGAGCTTGGGCTTGCCGCGAAACGCCTGCGCGAGCGCGGCGCTGTGTGCGGCTTCACCACCTCCTGGCCGTCCTGGATCCACATCGAGAATTTCTCCGCCTTCCACAATCTGCCGCTCGCGACGCGGACCAATGGCTTTGCGGGGCTGGATGCCGAGCTGACCATCAACAACCCGGTCGTCGTGCAACACATCGCCCAGCTCGCCGAGTGGCAGAAGGACAAGGTGTTCGATTACGGCGGCCGCGGGCAGTCGGCCGAGCCGCGCTTCCAGAAGGGCGAATGCGGCATCTTCATCGGCTCCTCGGCCACGCGGGCCGACATCAAGGCGAATTCGAAGTTCGACATCGGCTACGGCATGATGCCGTATTGGCCCGATGTGAAGAACGCGCCGCAGAACTCGATCATCGGCGGCGCCACGCTATGGGTGCTGCGCGACCGCCCGCGCCAGGAATACAAGGGCGTGGCGCGGTTCTTCGCCTATCTGTCGCAGCCCGGCGTGCAGGCGGCCTGGCACCAGAACACCGGCTATCTGCCGATCACCCGCGCCGCCTTCGAGCTGACGCGCGCGCAGGGTTTTTACGAGCGCAATCCGGGCTCCGCGATCTCGTTCGAGGAGATCACGCTGCATCAGCCGACGGAGAACTCGAAGGGCATCCGGCTCGGCTCCTTCGTGCTGATCCGCGGCGCAATCGAGGACGAGCTGGAGCAGGCCTTTACCGGCCAGAAGGGCGCGCAGGCAGCGCTCGATGCCGCGGTCGAGCGCGGCAACAAGCTGCTGCGCCAGTTCGAGCGCGCCAGCCCGGACCGGTAGCGTATGCCTGAGCGCGCGCCTCGTCCTTCGAGACGACCGCTTCGCGGTCTCCTCAGGATGAGGCTAAGCGGCATCGGTGCCTGCCAAAATCGCTGCCACGCACTCCGCCCTCATCCTGAGGAGCCCGCCAAAGCGGGCGTCTCGAAGGATGGGCCGAGAGGGGAACTGCTTTTGAAATGCATAAGGTTGCGATGTCGATGAAACTACCTCACTTCACCGACGCGGACAGCTTTCTCGCCTTTCGCTCTGATCCACGGCAATGGCTGGGAATTGCGATCGACATCGCGCGCAGCCATGGTCTCGATACCAGTTCGCCGCACGTGTTTGCGACCGGCACCAATCTCGTCGTCGGCCTCAGTGAGAAGCTGATCCTGAAAATCTTCCCGCCGCTGTTGCGCGCGCAATTCGTCTCCGAACGCGGGTCCCTGGCGCAGCTTGCCGGCCGCCTTCATCTGCCGATCCCGGAGATCGTCGCGGAGGGTGAGCGCGACGGCTGGCCTTACCTCGTCATCACGCGCCTTGCCGGCACGCTCGGCTCGGAGGTGTGGCCGCAATTGGCCGAAGCGCAGAAGGAGCGCCTGCTGCGGCAGATCGGCGAGACCATCGCCGCCGTGCAGCGCGCGCCGCTTGGATCGCTGGCGGAGATCGAGCCGCGCTGGGCCGCGTTCATGCGCGCCCAGATGCAAGGCTGTAGGGCGCGGCACATGCGCCTCGGCCTTGCACCGAAATTCCTCGAAGGCCTCGACGATCTCCTGCGCGACGCGGCCGAGCTGATTCCGATGGAAGCGCCGCCGGTGATCCTGGTCGGCGAATATATCCCCCAGAACTTCCTGCTCGCCTGCCACGACGATCAATGGTCGCTCGCGGGCCTGTTCGACTTCGGCGACGTGCTGACGGGATGGCGCGACTACGATCTGCTCGGCCCCGGCGCCTTCATGGCGGCCGGCCGGCCGGGCCGGGTGCGCAGCCTGCTCGAAGGCTTTGGCTATACGAAGCCGGATTTCGCACTGAAGCGCCGGCTGATGGCGCTGATGCTGCTGCACCGCGCCAGTGACCTCAACAGCCACGTCTGTATCGAGGGCTGGCAGGACAGGGCGAACGATCTCGTCGAGTTGCAGGATCTTATCTGGGCGGGCTGAACCGCCCAAGCCATCTGCGACGTCCTGCTCAATCCGGCAGCGCTCAATCTTTCAGCTTATTTTTAGAGCAGAATCGCATCTTTGTATGCAATTGACCGGCTTGCCCAAAAGGCGATCAGCCGCCGAAATCATAAAAAATCGATTAGTATCAATGATTTATATGGAAATTAAGATCCCATTAAGCGCTGGCACGAACCTTGCGAATCCCTGTTCCAACCAGAAACTTTTGCGTTGGAGCATTTTCCATGAAGCGCCGCGATTTCCTCAAGTCCGTGTCCGGATTGGCCGCAGGCGCGGCGCTTCCGGCGATGCCACAGGTCATCTCCACCGCCTATGCCGATGCGCGTTCGGAGACGCTGCTGATCGTCTCGGAAGGCGGCCCGAACAATCTCGACATCCACGGCGTCGGCACCAACGTGCCCGGCTATGAAGTGTCGTGGAATTGCTACGACCGCCTGATCAGCCACGAGATGAAGGCCGGCCCTGGCGGCGTGCCCTATTACGACCGCGACAAGTTCAAGGGCGAACTCGCCGAGGAGATGAAGATCGACGACATGTCGGTCACCTTCAAGCTGCGCAAGAACGCCAAATTCCACGACGGCACGCCTGTCACCGCCAAGGACGTGAAGTGGTCGCTTGACCGCGCCGTCAGCGTCGGCGGCTTCCCGACCTTCCAGATGAGCGCGGGCTCGCTGACCAAGCCGGAGCAGTTCGTCGTGATCGACGACACCACCGTGCGCGTCGACTTCCTGAAAAAGGACAAGCTCACGATCCCCGATCTCGCCGTGATCGTGCCCTGCATCGTCAACTCCGAGCTGGTGAAGAAGAACGCCAGTGAGAAGGACCCCTGGGGTCTCGAATTCACCAAGCAGCAGACCGCGGGCTCTGGCGCCTACAAGGTGACGAAGTGGACCGCCGGCACCGAAGTGATCATGGAGCGCAACGAGGATTGGGTCTGCGGTCCCCTGCCGAAGATCAAGCGCGTGATCTGGCGCATGGTGCCGCAGGCCGGCAACCGCCGCGCGCTGCTGGAGCGGGGCGACGCCGACATCTCCTACGAGCTGCCGAACAAGGATTTTCAGGAGATGAAGGCGAACGGCAAGCTCAACGTCGTGTCGCTGCCGTTCTCCAACGGCATCCAGTATATCGGCATGAACGTCACCAAGCCGCCGTTCGACAATCCGAAGGTGCGCCAGGCGGTCGCCTACGCGCTGCCCTATCAGAAGATCATGGACGCGGTGATGTTCGGTCTCGCCAACCCGATGTTCGGCGCGCCGAAGGACAAGCCGACCGAAGTCGCCTGGCCGCAGCCGCACACATACAACACCGACATCGAGAAGGCGAAAGC
>NZ_JBFRFR010000056.1:0-66439 GCF_052114925.1 Bradyrhizobium sp. 2TAF36
GTCTCGGTCTCGGCTAAGCCACCTGTGCGATGGCCGATCGGGAGCGAGCCAAAACGTTGCGCGTACATTTGGCTCAAGCCACACGGCTCGAAGCGAGATGGCATCAACGTGAAGTCACTGCCGGCAAATATCCGTCGCGCTTCGGCATCGTCAAAGCCGATCTTGACCGCCACGGACTGCGGGTTCAGAGCTTGCGCCTGACGCAAGGCCTCTTCGAAACGCGCTTCACCTTTCCCCGTGACAACAATCTGCCCGCCGGCTTCGACGATCGTCTTCGCACTCTCGATGACCAAATCCACGCCCTTTTGGTGGACTAGCCGCGCCACGAGGGCAAAGAGCGGACCACGCGAAACGGCGAGGCCGAATTGCTCGCGTACGCTGTCAGCATTCAGGGAGCGTTCACTCCAGTCACCGGCGCCAAACGTCTGGCTTAATGACACGCAGGTCCGAGGATCCCAACTTTCGTCGATGCCGTTGAGAATGCCTGAGAGTTCGTTGCGGCCCGCACGCTGCTGCAAAACCCCTTCAAGGCCGCAGCCGAACTCTGTGGTGGTGATTTCCCGCGCGTAAGTCTGGCTTACGGTCGTAAGGTGGGACGCATAGACCAAACCGCTTTTGATGAAGGAGAGACGGTTGTAAAACTCAACGCCGTCGGCATGAAAGCTCGCCTCCGGGATCCCCAGCTGACCCACCGCACTTCGGTCGAAGACACCCTGGTACGCAAGATTGTGGATCGTGAAAACGGTGGGGACACGGGCGTACAGCCATTCCAGGTAGCCCGGGA
The DNA here is from genome assembly GCF_052114925.1 of Bradyrhizobium sp. 2TAF36. Taxonomy (NCBI): domain Bacteria; kingdom Pseudomonadati; phylum Pseudomonadota; class Alphaproteobacteria; order Hyphomicrobiales; family Nitrobacteraceae; genus Bradyrhizobium; species Bradyrhizobium sp. 2TAF36. The sequence goes on from NZ_JBFRFR010000056.1 coordinate 785, forward strand.
TGAGCGCGCACTGCCAATCGTTCGCGTGGACGAGATCTGCCGACCAGTCCAGATCGATGGAGCCGCGCGCGAGCTGGGCAGCCGCATAGGAAAACGTGGCGAACCGAACGTGATTGTCCGCCCAGTCGGCCCCAGCAGCATCGCCGTAGGGTCCCCCCCGATCGCTCGTACAGGGCCGGGCACAGGACAGCATAGTAGGCCAAGCCGTCGGGGGCGTGCCCCAGCCCGATCTCAAAGGCCGGCAAGCCTGCGAAGGGCGCGCAGCGGCCGACGACCGTAAGGTCATGCAAACCTTGAAGGACGGACGGGTAGCCCGGGATGATGACCCTGATGTCGGAAAAATCACGGAGCGCTCGGGGGAGAGCGGAGGATACGGCGGCGAGGCCGCCGACCTGGACGAAATCAGATGCCTCCGGTGTAGCGAACAGAATTCTCATTCGCTGCACCCACCCGCAGACAGAACCCGGCGGTCATGACTAACCATCTCGAGATTTCCACTGGCTCTTTCGCTATCGAAAGGCCGCGGATCTTAATTCCGCATCGCACCAAAAGTTCCGAAGCACCTTACATCCCCGCCTTCTGTGCAAAAGTGCACGCAAGGAGATCTATGATTTTCGGTACGTGACATGGGCCGTTCCAAAAGGAATGCCCGCTCTGCCGGCGCTGCCCCGGACGATGCATGCGCGTTCGTCGATCGCATAAAACCAGTCGTCGAAATTCAATCGGATCGATTTTCCATCTTTCTGCGGCGCGTCGCGCGTGTAGGTCCAATGAAAGGCGCAGCCCGCCTGCTCACCCACCGCCTCACCGTACAACGCGTTTTCGGTGCCGGAGTACTTGCCCGCGGCGAGCTTCCGAATAATCCAATGCAAGGTGTCGGTATGGCCATCGTCGAAGGTGTAGGTCTCGGTAAAAATCACACTTTGGGTCGCCTCTTCCAGGGAGCCGACCGCAGCAATCGACGCCCGCCGTTGGAGTCCGCCCAAAAGGTTCTCGAAGACAGCCCAGCCCTCAAGATGGCCGACGAAAAATTCCTCGGGAATGAAGGCAGGCTTGGTACCGGCAAAGTCTTCGATGGCCATCTTCAAAATCCCCGAACGAGCCTATCGACGCCGCGCAATCACGTATCCAAGCAGGAAAGCGATGCCGAGCGAGCTCAAGGGAGCTTCGCGGACCAGATCGCTTACAATGACTTTCCACTGTCCTGGCGGCTGACCGTCATCAAGCGCCTGCCGCACGCCACGCGCGACATCGCGCACACTCTCGTTCGCTGACGCAAAAGTCGACGGTTCGTCCGGAGATGGGATGTCGGTCATGAGAAGTCCCTCCTGATCGAACAATCGGCGGAGACGTATCAAGGTTCCTCGCCGGATGGGGAGCTGAATAAGGCTGCTTGTGCTCAAGTCCTTGGCAACCAGCGTTTGGAACGGGACAAGCTCGTTCGCGTGGTCGATCTTCATTCAACGATAAGGCGCTGGATTGGCGGATCGCCGTCGCGGCGGCCTACGGTGTAGACCTGGCAAGTCGCATACGCCGCGCGACCGACCGTTGAAGGTTGAAGCGCCGGCCCCTCTTCAGCTGCATTGGGCCCGCCAAAGGAGAACGGCAATCGCGCCTCCTACCGCGCGGAACCCAATGACCGTGCTGGCGTTTCTGCTCCGAGCACATTGACCGATCCGCCGCGGACCACTAAGCCCTCTCCATTTAGCGCGCGTTTATCTCATGGATTTGAACGGTGGCAATTTTACAGAAGCCGAGCATGAGCTTCGCACGCGTGAATTGCGCCAGCGCTTTCTTGAAACCATGGGTGAACAGACCGCCAAGAGCGCCGATGCCGATGTGATTTTGGCCACGACAACCCGTATGCTCGGCGAATTCCTTGGCCTTTCCAGCTGCGCCTACGCTGACATGGATCTCGACCAGGATGGATTCACAATCCGTGGCGACTGGGCGGCGCCTGGCGCCATGCACATCACAGGTCATTACAGTCTTGCCGACTTCGGCAAGAAGGCAGTCACCGAACTGGGGGCCGGTCGGCCGCTCATCATCGCCGATAATCTGCGCGAGCTTTCGGCGGAAGAGTCCGCCGCGTTCCAGGCCATCGGCATCGGCGCCACCATCTGCATGCCGCTGGTCATCGAGGGACGACTAACGGCGCTGATGGCAGTCCATCATCGCGGCCCTCATGCCTGGTCGCCGGAAGAACTCGCGCTCGTCCGCGAGGTCACAGACCGCAGCTGGGCCCATATCGCGGGTGCGCACGGGTCAGCTCGCGGCGCAAGCCGACGAGCGTTTGCGCCTCGCCACCCGGGCGTCGGGCATTGAAACATGGGATTACGATCCAACCTCAGGCGATTTGCGATGGGATGAACGTTGCAAAGCCCTGTTCGGTTTGCCCGCCGACGCCGCGATTTCGTACGAAGGCGCCTTTCTCGCTGGCTTGCATCCCGATGATCGCGATCGTGCTGATGCAGCCGTCGCGCGCGCACTCAACGCCGATCGCCCCGAACCGTTCGACATCGAATATCGTACGATTGGTTTGACCGACGGCATCGAGCGGTGGATTTCTGCAACCGGCGAAGCCATCTTCGAGGGCGGTCATGCCGTCCGCTTCGTCGGTACCGTCCTCGATATCACAGCAAGAAAAAAAGCCGAGGAGCATCTGCGAGTCCTAAACGACACTGGTGCCGTCGTCGCCCGCGAACTCGACCTTGAAAAAGTTGTTCAAATCGTCACCGATGCGGGGGTGGTGTTGAGCGGCGCTGAATTCGGCGCCTTCTTCTACAATGTCCTGGACGACAGTGGCGCCAGCTATATGCTGTATGCCCTCTCAGGCGCGCCGCGAAGCGCCTTTGAGAATTTTCCGATGCCGCGCGCCACCGCCGTGTTCGAGCCCACCTTTCTCGGCACCGCTGTCGTTCGATCGGACGATATCTTGAAAGACGCACGTTATGGACGAAACCCGCCACGCCAGGGTATGCCGGAAGGGCATTTGCCGGTCAGATCCTACCTTGCCGTTCCCGTTATTTCACGCAACGCGGAAGTGTTGGGCGGATTGTTCTTTGGCCATTCCGAGCCCGGACGATTTCTGTTGGAGCACGAAACAGCCCTGCTTGGCATCGCAGGCCATGCTGCCACAGCCATCGATAATGCGCGCTTGTTTCAGGCTGCAAACCGAGAAATCGAACAGCGACGTAGAGCTGAGGCCGAACTGCAAGCGCTCAACCGCGATCTCGAAAGCCGTGTTGCGTCGGAAATCCTCGAGCGTTCGAAGGCTGAGGAGCAGTTACGGCAAGCGCAAAAAATGGAGGCGGTTGGCCAACTGACCGGCGGCATAGCCCATGACTTCAACAACATGCTCGCCGTGGTGATCGGTGGTCTCGATCTTGCGCAACGAAAACTGGAGAAAGGCGATACCAATATCGGCCGCTTCGTCGAAAGCGCCACTGAAGCAGCAAAGCGGGCGGCAACGCTGACGCAACGCCTGCTCGCCTTTTCCCGGCAGCAGCCCCTCGCGCCCGAAACACTCAATCTCAACAGGCTTGTCCAGAGCATGAGCGAGATGCTCGATCGCGCGCTCGGCGAGACGGTCATGGTAGAGACCGTGCTGGCTGCGGGCCTTTGGCAAGTTCGGGCCGATCCCACGCAGCTTGAGAGTGCTCTGCTGAACCTGTCGGTCAACGCGCGCGATGCGATGCCCCGAGGCGGTAAGCTCACGATTGAGACCATGAACGCGTCGGTCGACGACAAATATGCTGGCGACTATGGCCTGCGTCCAGGACAGTATGTCCTCATCGCCGTGACCGACACCGGGATCGGCATGGATCCGGACACGGCAAGCAAAGCATTCGATCCCTTCTTCACAACCAAAGGGGTCGGCAAGGGCACTGGCCTTGGCCTAAGCCAGGTGTATGGTTTTGTTCGTCAGTCCGGCGGTCACGTCAAAATCTATTCCGAGCCAAGCGTGGGCACCACCATCAAGATCTATCTGCCGAGATATATTGGTGATGTGGAGAAGTCCGAGCCAGCGGCGTCCGGAATGGTAGACGACGGCCAAAACCGTGAACTCATCCTCGTTGTTGAAGATGATGATCGTGTTCGCGCGATTTCCTGCGAAGCCCTAAGCGATCTTGGGTACCGGATTCTGCAGGCCGCGACTCACGGTCAGGCGCTGAAATTGATCAAGGACGGCGCCCTTCCGGATCTGCTGTTCTCCGACGTGGTCATGCCGGAGATGTCAGGAAGGGAATTGGCGACGGCGCTGGAGCCTTGCGGCCTGGCCTGAAGATACTCTTCACGACCGGCTACACGCGCAACGCCATTGTACATAATGGCGTTCTGGATCCAGGCACACATCTTCTCTCCAAACCGTTCGCGATCAGTGAGCTTGCGAGAAAAGTACGGGAAATCCTGGACGAACCGTAATTGCACGACGATGGACGATGGCCATCCTATCCTTTACACCGACCGCCGCTCTCATTCGAGCGGCGTCTCGCTGATGTCCAGCAAAGCGCCGAGACCCTGTCGCAGGCGCCGGGACGCGTGCGCCTCGGAAGCGAGGCCCAAGGCAAGCAGAGACCGGCCCGTCACCGCATAGACGTGACCAAATTCAAAGGTAGGCAATTGCGCTTCAGGCTGGTTAGTGTCGATCAAGCCCAACCAGGAGTGGCCTTCAGGCACCGCGGGCAGCGTGAAATTTACCACGCCATAGTGTGCGTTATAGACAAGAAGCATGGTTGCATCCGAGCCGCGGCGCTTGATACCTGTCTCTTGTGCACGGCCGTCCAGCAGCATGCCAAAACACTTCGCGTTGCCATCCTGCCACTGCTCGGTCGTCATCTCTTCGCCGGACGGCGAAAGCCACGTGACGTCGTTGACGTCAAGCTCTTCATTGCGCGACCCCACGAGGAAACGGCTGCGATAAAGGATGGGAAAGGCCTTGCGCAAGGCGATCAACTTGCGGACAAATTCCCGCAGAGACCGGCCTCGCGAGGATATGCCCATCCAGTTCAGCCACGTCGTCTCGTTATCTTGGGCATAGGCGTTATTGTTACCTGCCTGAGTATGGCCGAATTCATCGCCGGCAAGAAGCATAGGCGTGCCGTGTGACAGCAGCATCGTGGCAAGCAGGTTGCGCTTTTGGCGCTCGCGTAGAGAGGTGATCTCGGGGTCGTCGGTCGGTCCCTCAATTCCGCAATTCCAGGAATGGTTGTTGCTGTGACCGTCGCGATTGTCTTCGCCATTGGCCTCGTTGTGCTTGTCGTTATACGAGACGAGATCGTTCAAGTTGAAGCCATCATGTGCGGTGACAAAATTGACGCTCGCCCAAGGCCGGCGGCCGCGCTTATTGAAAAGGTCGCCGGATCCCGAGAGGCGCTTGGCCAGATCCTGCATCGTGCCGGCGTCGCCCTTCCAGAAGGCGCGCGCCGTGTCTCGGAATTTGTCATTCCACTCGGCCCAACCGGGCGGGAACTGCCCCACCTGATAGCCACCGGGACCAATGTCCCATGGTTCGGCAATCAGTTTCACCGACGACAGAACGGGGTCCTGCCGACAGGCATCAAGAAACCCGCCGCCCTCATCAAAGCCATAAGGCTCTCGCGCCAAAATGGTCGCCAGGTCAAAGCGAAAGCCGTCGACCCGCATCTCGGTCGCCCAATAACGCAATGAATCCGCAACCAGTTGAAGCACTCGCTGATGCGACAGATTGACCGTGTTACCGGTGCCGGTATCGTTGATGTAGTAGCGCTTTTTATCCGGCATCAGACGATAGTAACTGGCGTTGTCGATGCCTTTGAACGAGAGGGTGGGCCCGAGTTCATTGCCTTCAGCGGTGTGATTGTAGACCACATCAAGGATGACCTCGATGCCATGGGCGTGAAACTGGTTGACCATGGTTTTGAATTCGGACGGGAATGGTGTTTTCAGATAACGCGGCTCCGGCGCGAAAAACCCGATCGAGTTGTAGCCCCAATAATTGCGCAGGCCCTTTTCAGCCAGATAGCTGTCATCGACGAAGGCGTGGATCGGCAAAAGTTCAGCGCTCGTGATACCGAGCGATCGCAAGTAGCCGGGTACATCAGGATGTGCCAGACCAAGAAAGGTGCCGCGCTCGGCTTCTGGAATGAGAGGATGTAGTTGGGTAAAGCCCTTGACGTGCATCTCATAGAAAATAGTCCGCTCCCACGGTACTTCAGGCTTGGGTGAAGCTCCCCAGGTGAAGGCCGGATCGATGACCCGGCACTTCTGCATCAAGTCAGCACTGTCGCGCGTGTCGAACGATAGGTCCTTGTCGGAATGGTCGAGCTGATAACCAAATAATTCGGTCCCCCAAGTCAACTTGCCAACCAGCTGCTTCGCGTAAGGATCCAGCACCAGCTTATTGGGGTTGAAGCGATGACCGGCATCCGGCTCGTAAGGACCGTGGACGCGGTAACCGTAGACGGTGCCAGGCCGGGCCGATGGCAAATAGCCATGCCAGACTTCATCGGTGTATTCGGGAAGTTCGATACGTTCGAGTTCGGTCGCGCCGGTCTCATCGAACAGGCAAAGCTCGACCTTCGTTGCGTGCGCCGAGAACAGCGCAAAGTTGACCCCGAGGCCGTCCCACGTGGCTCCCAGAGGGAATGGCTTGCCCTCCGTCACACGAGAGCGCCGCAGGCTCGCGGCCGCCCGCGTCAATTCGTCATGAGACGATGTTCGTTCAATCATTGCTGCCCCAAAAGAATAGCCCCTGCTAGGGGGCCTGTTCGGTCGTTATGATATCGGATGCTGCCTGATCGGATCCTGCTACGGTCGCAATGACAGCAGCCGGTGGAATCTGCGGCGGCTGCGGAATGATGCTTGCCCGCTGCGCCGTTGCTTCCTTGCTGATCGCGGAAATCGAGTTGCCGATCCGTCCGACAATTGCGGTCAGCTCCGTTTCCGAGAGACCCAGCCGCTTCTTTATGAGGCGAACCTGCACGCGATCGCCGAGATCGAGCTTGTTTCGAATTGGCTGCGGCTTTGACCGACGCATAACGTTCTCCTGTCCCTAGCCGTAACAGGGAGCAAAGAGTGAAGTTCCCGCCGATCATTTATTCCCGGCCGACAGGAGCCATCCAACGCGCACCGCGACTCCGACCAAAGAGCCTACGGCAGGCCAAATGAGAAAAACCCCGGCCAGGGAGCGCGGGGTTCTTCAAAGCCGACATCACCGGGGGAAGTGTTGCGGCACCACTGATTTGCCGCACTAACCTCCGGAGCCGACGGTTGTTCCGCGCCTTACGCCGCGGTCGATGCCTTTTTATTGACGCCCTTACGCAGGGCAATCGTATTGAGCTTGGTATTCGCCGCCTTTTCCTCATTCAGGTTGGTCGTAAGGAAGCGTACGATATCCTCGTGCCCCAGTTCTTCCGCCCAGGCGATTAGCGTCCCGTAGCGGCACATTTCGTAGTGTTCGACCGCCTGGGAATTGGCCACGATAGCGGCATCGAGAACCGCCTTGTCTTCGATCTCTCCGGCCGTCTCGTTCGCCTCTTTGATGATGCCATCAATCGCCGGGCACTGCGTGCCGCTGGGCTCCTTTCCGAGCTTCGCGAAAACCTTCTCAAGGCGCTCGACCTGCTTATGGGTTTCCTCCAGGTGACTTCGAAGGCCTGTCGCCAAATCTCGGTTCGTCGCGAGATCAATCATCTTTGGCAAGGCCTTCAAGATCTGCTGTTCGGCGTAATAGATGTCCTGGAGACCATGCAGCAGCAGATCGTCCATCGTCTTGATGTCTTTTGTGAATAAACCCATCCGATCCTCCTCTGAAAGAACCGGCAAYGCGGCTCCGAGGGCACGGTTCCTCGATCATGTGGAGGCAAACAGCTCTGGCGCGAACGGACGGCCGGAACAACGATGACACAGGCCTATGCGGCAGCGCGTCGGCATGCAGCTTTGCTGTTTACCACCAGATAGACGGCAACCGGGGCTCGCTTGCTGAACAAACAAAATAAGTCCTCTACGTGATCGAGCCTTAAGCCCATTCAAGTTAACGGCTTTCCCGCATGGCAGACCGGTTTATTGCCCGAAGGGACATTGCGGCTCTCGTCCCTGTCGCAGCAAACTTGGAACCCTTCCCGAGAAACGCGTCGACGTTGTCTTCTGTCAGGAGAGAAGGGTCCCATAAGCCTGTCCACTTTCGCCTCTCTCAATTGCAGCCGGCATCTTTCTGGACGGTCATCAAAGAGCGTGCGACTGATTGAGCAATTGGTCCGCATTCTCTTCTTCGGCCAGCTATTTCGAGACGTGGCTGTCGATCTGACTGTGGCCCAGTTGCTGCGCCAGGCTGCGCGCCGTCGATCTCGCAGTGTTTGACGCGTTGGGCGGCACTGATAAGGGCGAGATCGGCGGCGGCATCTTCGTTGTCCCCGCCGATGACTTCCTGCCCTCCTTCGACGAGGCCGGCCATCCCTTTGCAAGGCTTGGCGATGGACTACTATGATGTTCGAACTTGGCGGATCTGCTGGCTTATTGTGGTTCAAGCGTCCGGCCCTTTTAGGACATCGGCTGCGTGCCGACTCCTCCTAAGCTCAGACTTCAATTTCAGCCCATTAGCCAATCGGAATGCGTGTGCGTCTTGTTGAGCCAGGTAAGTCGCGGCTGCTACTTGCGAGGAACAGAAGCGCGGTCGCAAGCAGATCCCCAAGGCCATGTGGACGTTGGATGCACTGAAACCTCTGTCGAACCCCGTCCTTAGTTCGCTGCCAAGTCGGGCAAGTGAGGGGACATTTCGCCCTGCAATTTTCGCTCGGCGATGAGTTCCTTTTCCGCCTCATACCAAAAGGTGTCCATCTGCCCTGCCGGCTGACCCGCTTTTTCCCAAAGGATGTATGCTCGCTTGCGGATATCTTCTTCAGTCAAGGCCATGGTGCTATCTCCTTTACGATAGAACGCACGCGCAAAAATGGCGGTTCCTATGAGCTGAAAAGTGTAGCGTAGGCCGGCACGTTGATCCCCAAGTACTCTTCGTGATTCGCAGAGTCATCCCGGCTTGGAGTCGTCGGGCGGGCGGATCATCTACAAACCTGTCTGATGTAGCTCACTCTCCTACGCCTGGCTAACTTTTACTGCCGGGTTGCCCTCAAGCCGTGCGCGCCATGAAATGTTTGACCGCTCGTCTCCTCAACGCTGATCGCCGGGAAAGCACCCGCTCTGCAACCCTGAAAGCTTTCGGGCTGGACCAATGCGGGTGCCCGGCAGATGGATACCACGCTCGTGCGCCCGCGAGCGGATCGACGAAATCGGGCGCTTCAGCTTAACAATTATCAAAGTCAGGCTCTTGCCGACCTTGGACTCTGAATAGCTGGTCATCCGCTTTCGTCCAGCGGACTTGGCGGGGCCGGACAGATAAGAACCCAGCTCCGGGGCTGTTTGACTAGGTCAGTTCAAGAAATTGTACGCTGCCGCCCCAGGCAATCAGAGACCGTTGTGTTTTGACCACGGGCCCTTCGACAGCCGTATCGGGGACGTCTTCGCGACAATGAGCATGACCGCCAGAGCGCTTGGCCGTAAACCGGCCAGCACGGAATGGTTCATCTGCATGGCGAGGCCGGTGGACCGCGATGGGCCTTCTGCCGCGCGAATACTGAAGGATTCCGGGCGTGAGGGAAGTCGTGAGTGGGCACCAGCGGGCTGAGCAGGTTCATGCCGTTTTCACCCTCGCCGATTGGCGAAAGGAGCCAAAGCAAGCGTGGGACGTTGAAGCATCATGGAAACTATCGAAGCCTACCTTCAGCGAAAATACGAAGAACTGAGGCTGCTGGACAGTTGCCTGCACGAACCGATCGCCTCGGCGCCACCTCGGTCAATAGATGAAGGCATCGAACTGAAATTCAAACTTACTGCCGCACTTAGAGCTCAGCACGATCTGAGCGATTGGACCGCGACAGAAACAGCCTGGTCGCCTGGCAAGAAAGGTCGCGACGGCCCTTTTGAATTCACGTATGACTACCAGCGCGCCGATCTCGAGGTAGTCGGCCCGTCATTCTATGACGTCGACGAAGCTTTCTTTGGAAGCGACATCGTCTACACCTCATCCGGCATGGCCTCCATCTCGGCCCTACTTCTCGCTACGTCGCATGTTTTCGACAGTGCGGACGTCGTCGTGCTGCCGGGTTCGTACGGAGAGACCATAGAATTTGTGGAAGGATACGGCCGTCACCTTAGGATTACGGCCGTCGGGTGTTCGGGTGGCGAAACAGGCTCCCCGACGGCCCGCATCCTTCTTCTAGACTCCTGCACATTGGCTAAAGATTTCGAAGCCTGCCTTCGGTCATCATGGGCGCAGTTCGACCTATGCATTTTCGATACGACGTGTTTCTCCTCCGGATCCGGCAAGATAAAGAGAGCGCTCAGAAAGGCCCGAACCGCGCATCTTCCCACGGTTCTAGTCCGTAGCCATACCAAACTTGACTCGCTCGGTGCCGAATACGGGCGACTGGGGTCCTCAATGTTTGTCCGGTATCATAATGACGAGATCTGGGCAGCCTCGGGCCTGAAAAAACTACGAGGCGAAATGCGTAACGCGGTAAGGCTGCTTGGCGCGGCTGCACTCCCCGCGCACTTCCCACCGTATGTAGGAAGACGGGACTATCCCACACTTACGGCGAGGCGAGTGGCAGCGATCCTACGCAATGGCCGCCGCACCGCTCACTTTTTCCGCGGTGCTTTGCGAGGCCTGGTCGCCCAGTTGGATTTCGCGCACGGGCTTTATGTGACCTTGAAATGCAGGCGGCCGATGGACGAAAAATCGGCACGAGAGGCTGCTTCAGAAATGAGCCACGATCTTCGGCGCGCTGGGTATCGAATCCGTCATGCTGGGAGCTTCGGATTCGACTTCGGGGCCGCGGAGTGGGTTCGCGACATCGGACGCGAGGGGTTCGCGGTTCGCATAGCGTTCCCGGACCTTCCCACCGCAATTTGGGACGAGCAAAGCGAAGCTATCGCACGATGGTGGAGCGAGTTTGATCGCCCATGTGCTTCGTAAAGCGCTTCGCCGAGTCACCATGACGAGGTAAACTCTCGATCTCTATTGGGCGTTGTCGTACGGGGGGCACTTCTCGCTCGCGTTGGCTACATCTTCACACTTGCTGTTCGCCGTTCAACCGCTGAGCAGTTTTTTGAGAGCCTTCGCGTCGGCGGGGGCTGCACTCTTTTGGTCGTTGTCAAAATAGACATAGACGTCGCAGCCTTGACGCTTCCAAGACTTCAGGCGCTCTGCCCATTGACAGAGCGCCGCCCGCGAATAGTGGCCGTGATAGCGTCCGCTCGGGCCATGGCCACGGACATAGACGAAGTCCGCTGTGCGTTTCCAAGGCGCCGGCGCATCGTGATGGTCGGACAGGCAAAGCGAAATGTTCTCGTCGGACAGCATTCTAAGAATGCGCGGCTGATACCAGCTCGGGTGGCGAAATTCGAAACTGTAGCGACGTTTCCTGGACAAGAGCTTGAAAAACGAGCCGAGCCGCTCGGCGTCCAGCTTGAACTGAGGCGGTAGCTGAAACAGGATCGGCCCCGCCTTGCCGCGCAACAGCGACATTCGGTCCTCCAATAGTTCGAGGCTGTTATCGGAGCGATCGGAAAGACGCTTCCAGTGCGTGATGAACTTCGACGCCTTCCAGGCAAAGACAAAATCGGGGCCAGTCTGCTCCCGCCATGCCGTCACCGCCTCCGGCGTCGGCGTGCGGTAGAACACCCCGTTCAGCTCCGTGGTGTCAAACTGATCGGCATAATAGCTGAGCTGGTCTTTAATCCGGACGTCTGCGGGAAAGAACGGGCCTCGCCAGGAGGCGTAGTGCCAGCCCGAGGTGCCGATAAGAATGCGTGCCATTCTAAGGTCGTCCATACGCTTCCAACGACCTATCGACGCTCATGCCAAAGCAATGTTCCTGATCTTGAGGAACTGGCGATGTTCTCTCAGGTTTTCCCATGACAGACCTTAGTTGAGGAGCCCAGCATGCGGCAAAAGGCAAAGATTGAAAACTACGATGCGCCGGCCGGGGGTTGGGGTTCGCTCAGTGCGGTTGCTCACATCCTCACGCAGGAAGAGGTTGCGCTTCTCGGCAGCGAGATCTTGCTGAAGCAGAACAAGACCGGTGGCTTCATGTGCGTGAGCTGCTCCTGGGCCAAGCCCGCGAACCCCCGTATGTTCGAGTTCTGCGAGAACGGAGCCAAGGCGACTGCCTGGGAGATAACAGGCAAGACGGTCACGCCGGAGTTTTTCGCGCAGCACACGCTCACCGAGCTGCGAACTTGGTCTGATCACCAACTTGAGGAGCAGGGGCGCCTGACGACGCCGATGCGCTATGATCCCGGCAGCGACAAATATCTGCCGGTCGATTGGAGCGAAGCCTTCCGGGAGATCGGCGCAGAATTGAATGCGCTCGATCCGCGCTCGGTCATTATGTACACCTCCGGCCGTGCCTCGCTGGAAGCGAGTTATATGTACCAGCTGTTCGGCCGGATGTACGGCACCAACAATTTCCCTGACAGTTCGAACATGTGCCACGAAACGACCTCGGTGGCGTTGCCGGAAGTGATCGGCGTCCCGGTCGGAACGGTACTGTTGAAGGACTTCGACGAGACCGATTGCATCTTCTTCTTCGGCCACAACACCACGACGAACGCGCCGCGGATGCTGCATCCGCTTCAGGAAGCGGCCCAGCGCGGCGTGCCGATCGTGACATTCAATCCGCTCCGGGAGCGCGGGCTGGAGCGCTTCGTCAATCCGCAGAGCCCTGTTCAGATGATTGCGGGCGGTACGCGCATCAGCTCGCAATATCATCAGGTGCGGATCGGGGGCGACGCCGCGGCCATCGCCGGCATCTGTAAATGGGTCATCGAGTCGGATGATTTCGCGCGAACGAACGGTGGTCCGCGTGTGGTCGATGTCGCGTTCGTCGAACAGCATACGGCTGGCTTCGAGGAGTTTGCCGCCTTCTGTCGTGCCCAGGATTGGGACCAGATCGAACGGGCATCGGGACTTCCGCGAACCGCTCTGCTTGACGCGGCAAACACCTATATGGCGGCCGATGCCGTCATTGCCAATTACGGCATGGGCATCACCCAGCACAAGCACGGCGTCGAAACCGCCAAGATGATCGTCAATCTGCTGCTGCTGCGCGGCAATATCGGCAAGGCCGGCGCGGGGATTTCACCGATCCGCGGACATTCCAACGTGCAGGGCCAGCGCACCGTCGGCATCTCCGAAAAGACCAAACTCGTGCCGCTCGACAAGCTCGCCGAACTCTACGGCTTCGAGCCGCCGCGATGGGACGGCCTTTCGACCGTGGATGCCTGCGAGGGCATTTTGAAAGGAGATGTGCGCAGCTTCGTTAGCCTTGGCGGAAATTTTGTGCGCGCAATCCCGGAGCGATCGCTCATGGAGCCCGCATGGTCGGGCCTGCGCCTGTCGGTACAGATCGCGACAAAACTCAATCGCAGCCACATCGTCCCGGGCGAGGTGACGTATCTGCTGCCGTGTCTCGGTCGGATCGAGATCGACCGGCAGGCAAGCGGCCCGCAGGCCGTATCGATGGAGGATTCGACAACCTGCGTTCATGGCTCACGCGGTCAGCGCCAGCCGGTCGCTGACAATCTTTTGTCAGAGCCGGCGATCGTGGCCGCGCTGGCCAAGGCAACGCTGGGGCCCAATCCCGCGGTCGACTGGGATGCCTGGGTCTCTGATTATGCGCGGGTGCGGGACGCCATCGAACGCACCTATCCGGATCAGTTCAAGGAGTTCAACGAACGCATGTTCGAACCCGGTGGCTTCCCTCGGCCACTCCCAGCCCGGGAGCGCATATGGAAGACGCCCAATGGCAAGGCGAACTTCACTGTGCCGAAGGCGGCGTTCGCGCCGCCGCGAGAGGGCGACGGCATCTATGAGCTGATGACAATGCGTGCCGATGGACAGTTCAACACGACGATCTATACGGAAGACGATCGATTCAGGGGTATCCAGGGCAGTCGTTATGTCCTCCTGATGAATCCAGCCGATATGGAGGACGACGGGCTGAAGTCCGGAGATACTGTCACGCTGGTCACCGAAGCGGGCGATGGTGTCGAACGCAGCCTGAGTGAGCTCCAGGTTGTGCCCTACGATATTCCGCGCAAGAGCCTTGCGGGCTACTACCCGGAATGCAACGGGCTGATCCCGCTGTGGCACTATGCCGAAGGCAGCAAGGTGCCCGCGGCGAAGTCCGTTCCAGTGCGCCTGTTCAAGGATGTTATTCCAGAGATCATCGAAGGCGGAGAGGTCCCGATCTCGACCGGCTGAGCCCGGCTGCAGTGCCAAGCCTTCGTGTCGTCCGTAAGTCCCGAGCTCACCCCTGGCGCCATAGGTGAACAGAAACTTCGACGGTCCTTCCGAATTGAACCATCATCGACTTGATGATTGGAGTTTGAGATGAAGACAATCGGAATATTTGGAGCCGCTGTAGCCGTGATGGCAACAGTCGCGGTCACCCCCGCCGATGCGCATTGGCGCGGCGGCGGATGGGGCGGCCCGGGAATCGGTTTCGGAATCGCAGCCGGAGCACTCGCGGCAGGAGCTTACGGCGCCTACGGCCCTTGAGGATATGGTCCGGGCTATGGCCCCGGCTACGCTTATGGCCCCGCTTACGCCTACGGCCCCGGCTATGCTTACGGCGGACCTTACTACGGTCATCGTCGTTACTATCGCCACTATCGACGCTGGTGATCTGACCACGGCGGGCTTGGCATCGGCGGTGAACGAGGGGAAAGATGCGCGGACGCCTCTGGGTGACCTCAGCAATCTCCGCGGTCATGGTCGCCGCTGGAGGCATTTGGTTCCTGACGGCGCCGGGGCGTTTCACTACAACGGAGGCCGGCGGTGTCTCTGACACCGCCGGCGATGCCGCACGCGGGAAACTCGTCTTTACGGCCGGCGACTGCGCGTCCTGTCATGCCTCGCCGGGACAAACTGATCGCTTGCATCTCGGCGGCGGATTGGCGCTGGCCTCGCCTTTCGGGACGTTTCGCGCGCCCAATATCTCGACGGATCCGGTAGACGGCATCGGAAGCTGGACTACGAAGGATCTCGCAAACGCGCTGCTGCGTGGTGTTTCTCCCGACGGCCGGCACTACTATCCCGTGTTTCCGTATTCTAGCTTCACGCACATGCACTCCGGTGACGTGCAGGATCTCATGGCCTACCTCCGCACGCTGCCGGCTGTGAAGGGACGTGCGCCCGATCACGAGCTCAATCTGGTTTTCGGCATTCGCCGCTTTGTCGGGTTCTGGAAGCAGCTCTACTTCAAGCCGGGTCCTATCGTGGCCGATGCCGGGCATGACGAATCCTGGAATCGGGGTCGATATCTGAGCGAGGCGCTCGCTCACTGCGCGGAATGCCATTCATCACGCGATTTGTTCGGCGGCATCAAATCAGGGACCCGTTATGCCGGGGGGCCGGACGCCGAAGGCACCGGCTTCTATCCCAACATCACGCCGGCGCGGATCGGTGATTGGTCGGAGCAACAGGTGGCGGAGATGTTGCAGACCGGTAATACGCCCAATCACGGCCGCGTCGGCTCGTCGATGGCCGATGTCGTCACGAATACGGCGATGTTGCCGGACAGCGATCGCAAGGCGATCGCCGTCTATGTGAAGTCGCTCCCGCCCCGGCCGACGCCTCGACCCTGATCCTCACTGCGCATAGAGATAGGCCGCGACATCGCGGGCCTCCGCCTGGCTGATCCCCGTGGCCGGCATCGCTGTCCTCGGCGAGAAGGTCTGCGGCGTTACGATCCATCCTATAAGATTGTCCGGCGAGTTGGTCATCACGCCAGCGATATAGACGCGTTGACGGAGATCGACGAGGGAACTTCCGACCTGACCGTCGGCGCCAGGGATGCCGGAAATAGTATGACATCCGGCGCAGCCATAGCGGCGGATCAGGGCAGGAGCCCGGGCTGGATCGCCCGCGGTCATGGCCCGGGCGGTGTTCTCGGTCTGCTTGCGATACCTTTGGGCGACGACGCCTGCGACGGTCGAGGCAGTCAGCGCGCCGGCTGCGACAATCAGGAAGATGGACATTCTACTGCGCACGAAGGGCATTGGTACGCTCCGTTTGTTTCGCGGCACGCGTGATCCAAAGCGCAATCAGGGCAAGGGCCGCGCCGGCATAAATGGTTCCCGCCGGCACCCACATGATGATGCCAGCCAGTTGCTGGTCCTCAAGCGGGGTTAGCCCCCACGCCGCCGCGGCCTCCTGTTGCTCCCGGTAGAGCAGATGCGGCGCAAGTGCCATCAAGGCACCGAGGACGCTGGTGTGCAGCATGGTGATGAAGACATGCCAGGCGGCGGCACCGGTTTCACTTCGCCTGAACACTGACCACCAGAACAGGACGGCCGTCAGGAAGAAGCTGAGATGCTGCGCCCTGTGCATGACGAGGTTGGAAACGGCTGCATCGAACAGGAGCGGCGCGTGCCAGCCCCAGATCGCCATTCCGTGCACAATCGTGGCGTTGCGACCGGTGCTGAGCAGGCCCCACACGGCGTCAGTGGCAGGCAGCCGCATCAAGTGGCCGATCGACAACCGAACGCGGCGGGGCAGGGACCACAACAGCGTTCCAACCGGTCGCGCGATCACCACCAACGGCGCGGATACGGCCATCAGAATCTCGTGCTCGATCATGTGAAAGCTCAGCAGCCGTTCGCCAAGCCAGTGCAGCGGCGACACCAGCGCCGCGATCAGCGAGAGCCAGCCGGCCGTGCAGGCAGCGACCTGCCAGAGTCCGGCACAAGGACCACGAGCCCGTCGCCGGAGCAGAACAAGCGCGCCAATGCCGTACATGAAGCCGAAAGCAATTAGAGGAAGGACGATCCAGGGATCGAGCGTCCAAGCGCCGCTCACGTCCGGGGTCAGTTCGTGGGCATGTGCTGCACCGCTCGCCATCAGGCCAGTTGTGATTGCCGCTATCTTTCGCATCCCGTCAACACCAGAGAGGCCATGCCCTGCATCGCAAGAGCAAAGGTGAAAAGGCAGGCGGAGAGGGCGCTGACCGCTCGGGCGAAATCGATCGTGTGAGCCGGGGCGCTCGCGACACCCGGCCGTGGTGCGCAGGACCACGACGCGACGCCCGATAGAGCGGTCAAGGTCGCGCCTGCAAGGGAGATGATGGCAGAGATATGCAGCGGGGATCGGCAGTCGACATCGGGAAGTATTTGTCCGAGTTGCATGTTCAGGGCCCAGATCAAGGCGGCGAACCAAAGGCCGCCCCAGATCGTGAGATGGGTCAGGAACTTTGAAATCATATCCGTGCCAGCCAATAGATGCAGCCATAGATCGGAAGCCAGGCCGCAACGACAAAGTTCCAATACATGGCGTTGTCCTGGACGTCGCCGAAGCGACGGGCATTTTGCGCGTGGCGCGTAAACATCAGCACGCCGAGAACCAGGGTATCGGCGAGGTCGGTGATGATATGCGTGGTGTGGAGGCCAAGCAGGAGCCAGACCACGGAGCCGTAAGCGTTCGTGTCCCAGCTGATCCGAAGCGCAGGAAATTCGAAGATGCGCACGATCAGCGGCGCGATTCCCAGGATCGACATGACGATGAGCCCGATCCTGACCTTGCGCAGATCCTGCTGCTCCGCCCAGCGCGAGATCAGGATGTTGGGCACCAGGCTGACGAGCAGAATCAGCGTCACCAATGTACCGGGAAGCACGTCGGGCGGGGGAGCGTTGATCGGCCAGGTGGTCGCCAGGCCCATCAGATAGAGGTAGACCGCGATCGRCAGGGCAAAGCCAGTCCCTTCGATCAGCATGAAGGCGAGCGTGCCCCACCAGGTGGCACTCTGTGTCCCCATCCCGTGTAACGGCAACTTGCCGAGATCAAGCACGATCCTTTCCTTCATGCCTCATCCTCTGGCGTGCCCTTGGGCCAGAACCAGCCGATCAGCGCGACCGCGATCGGGATCGAGCCCCACACCACCGCCCATGGGGTGAATATCGACCAGATCAGCATGATGCTGGTTGCGATCGCCGTCAGCAGAGGCCAGATCGAATTCCGCGGCGAGGCCTCGCGCGCCTGTGGCTCGGCGGTATTCAGCGACGTCACCACCAGCTCGCGCCGATCCGTGCGCAGGCCCTCGGCAACTGCAAGCGCGTCGCGGCTGTCCCACAGCGGATGCAAGCTATTGACCACGGGGATCATCGCAAAATTGTAGCTGGGGGGAGGCGATGTGGTGGCCCACTCCAGAGTAGGTGCGCCCCAGGGATTGTCGGACGCGACGTCGCCGGCGCGCGCGCTTCGAATGACATTGATGAAGAAGACCAGGAACCCGGCGGTGAGCACGACAGAGCTGAGGCTCGCGAACAAATTGAGAGCGTGCCACGGCAGGTCGGGTTGATAGGTGTAAATGCGCCGCGGCATGCCCTCCAAACCGAGGATATGCATCGGAAAGAAGGTCGCGTTGAAGCCGATGGTGATTAGCCAGAACGACCATTGCCCGAGCGTCTCGCTCATCATCCGTCCGGTGAGTTTGGGAAACCAGTAGTGGATGGCGCCGAGCAGAGGGAAAACGGCGCCGCCGACCAGCACATAATGGAAATGCGCGACGACGAAATAAGTGTCATGCACCTGGGTGTCGAATGGCACGGAGGCAACCAGCACACCAGTCAGGCCGCCGATGACGAACGTGACGAAGAACCCGATGATGAAGAGGAGCGGCGTCTTGAACACCGGCCTGCCGTCMCACAACGTTGCCAGCCAGCAGAATATCTGAACGCCGGCAGGGATCGCGATGGCCATGCTGGACGCCGTGAAAAAGCTCTCTCCGAGACGTGGCAGGCCCGTCACGAACATGTGGTGGACCCACAGGCCGAAGGCGAGGATTCCCGTGGCGATCAGTGCCATCACCAGGCCGAGATAGCCGAACACCGGCCGCCGTGCGAAAGGCTCGATCATGGTCGAGACCATGCCGGCCGCGGGCAGGAAGATGATGTAGACCTCGGGATGGCCGAAGAACCAGAACAAATGCTGCCAGAGCAGCACGTCGCCGCCCTCGGCCGGATTGAAGAAGTGCGTGCCGACGAGGCGGTCGAGGATCAGGCTGGTGCTGGCGACCATGATCGCCGGCATCGCCATGATGATCAGGAAGGACGTCACCAGCATCGCCCACACGAACACGGGGATGCGGTCGAGCGTCATGCCCGGCGCGCGTTGCTTGAAGATGGTGACGACCATTTCGACCGCGACCGCGAGCGCGGAGACTTCGGTGAAGGTGATCATCTGTGCCCAGATGTCGGCGCGCTTGCCGGCCGCATATTGCGGCCCGGATAGCGGCACATAGGCGAACCAACCGACGTCGGGTCCCATGTCGAGCGCAAAGGCAATCCATAGCAGCGCGCCGCCGGCAAGATAGATCCAGTAGGAGAATGCGTTGAGGCGAGGGAAGGCGATGTTGCGGGTGCCAACCATCAGCGGCACCAGGTAGACCGCCACGGCTTCCATCACAGGCACGGCGAACAGGAACATCATGTTGGAGCCGTGCATGGTGAAGATCTGATTATAGCGATCGGCGCCGAGCAGGCGCGCTTCCGGCTGCGCGAGTTGAATCCGCATCAGCGCGGCGAGAACTCCTCCGAGGGCGAGGAAGATAAAGGCCGTGAAGATGTAACGGCGCCCGATGATCTTGTGGTCGACGGTGGTGAGCGCGCCCCAGACGCCGGGCGGCGTTTTCCATGTTTCCGTCAGCGCCTCTGTCAGGCGCGTGCCTTGGATGTCGATGTCGCGCGGGCTGGATGCTGTGGCGGGGCTGTTCATTTCAGGCTCGCCATATAAGCGGAGACCGCGCGCAGCTCGTCGGGCGTTAGCGGCACCATCGGCATGTTGTTGCCCGGCTTGATGGTCTGTGGATCGGCGATCCAGGCTGCGAGCGAGCCGCGCGTGGTTTCGAACAGCCCCGCCGCGATGGTCCGGCGGCTGCTGACATGGGTGAGATCAGGCCCCGTGGTGCCGGCCGCAAGGGTGCCACGGATGGTGTGGCAGGCCGCGCACGGCTTCGTCAGAAACGTCTGCATCCCCGCGGCGGCCTCCTCTTCGACCGGCTGGGCCGCCGCATTCCGCTCCGCGTTCGCCCATTTGTCGAAATCGTCCTGCGACTCCGCGATCACCAGCAGTGCCATGTGCGCGTGCTGCATGCCGCAATATTCTGCGCATTGACCGCGATAGACACCAGCTTTCTCGGCGCGGATAACCAACTCGTTCGAGCGACCGGGGATCAGGTCCTGCTTGCCCGCAAGGCTTGGGACCCAAAACGAATGGATCACGTCGAGGCCCTCGAGCTTGAGCCGCACGTTGCGGCCCACCGGAATGTGGATTTCGTTGGCGGTCTCAAATCGCCGGGATGGATCCGGGCCGATATACTCGAGGCCCCACCACCATTGCAGGCCGCGCACCCGGATCGTCAGATCGTCCTGCCCGGCAACGCTGAGGCTCCGCGTGGCAAAGAAGCTCATGATGGTGAACGTGCCGATGATGACGGTGGTGGCGATGACGGCGCCAGTGACCGCGATGGTCATGCGACGTTCGCGGGCGGGCTGAGGTGGTGTCGGCCGGCCTTCCCGCCGGTGCCACAAAGCCCAGATCAGCGCGACCATCACCAGCATCCACACGACGCAGCACACCGCAACGATCAGAAGGATGAGATGCTTCAGGCTGATCGCCGAGGTGCCGTGAACGTCGAGTGCGGATTGCCAATTGCTGCCGCATGCGGCCAGCGGTACGGCGAGCGTTGCGCTCAAACAGGCCTTGCGCAGCACGCGGATCACGGCGTCGGTCCCTGATCCAAATGAACCGGTGAGGGTCCCTGATCGAATAGCAGCTTGGCTGGTGCGCGATTTTCGGCAGGTCGGGTCTGCTTCTCGTCGTTGCGGCTCGGCGCGGCGGTCTTGCCTTCATAGGAGCCGATGGTCTGCACATAGCCTGCAAGCTGCCAGATCTGATCCGTCGTCATCTTGTCGCGAAACGACGGCATGCCGTGCGGCCGCCCATCCCGGATCGAGGCGAAGATGGAGACCATCTCGGGGCCGTAATACCACCAGCCGTCAAGGAAGGCCGGCCCGCTGCCGCCTTGGCCGTCGCCATGGCAGCTCTTGCAGCCGAACCACGCATACAGCCGCTTGCCCTGGCTCAGATTGTAGGCGTTGACCTCATACGGCTGGCCCAGCGCGAAATAGACCTGCGGGGGCGCGCCGGCGATGCCGTTCGGCATCAGCGCGACCTTGTCGAGCGCATCGGCTGCGGGTGGATCGAGCCGCAATTGTCGCTGTTCCCGCTGGCAGCCCGCCAGCGCCATCGCAACTGCAAGGAAAATGCTGGCCATCCGCTTCATCTGACCCGTCAACTCAAGGGAACTAACAATCGGTGTGTTTTTGCTTGGTTCCTGGAAGTTCAAGTCTTTGCTCTAATGCGCTCCGGGCAATTAAAGACCTGGAATTCTCTGCCGCGCGCAATGCCGATCAACGTGATCCTCGACGCAGATGCAGTTCGGACTGCGAGCGCGGTCGGCGCGGAGACCGCAATGAGAATGCCTGTGCCGATGACGGCAGCCTTTTGCACAAGCTCGATCGATACGCGGCTGGTGAGAACAAGGGCGCTGGAGGAGCCTTTCACGCCCTCGGCGGCCATCGCTCCCGCGAGTTTGTCGAGAGCATTATGCCGGCCGACATCTTCGCGCAGCAGCAACAATCCTGAACCCGGCTGATAGATTCCGGCTGCGTGCGTTGCTCGGGTCGCACGATTGATCTCCTGCGCGGCTGTCAGAGCGTCCAGAGCAGACGAGATGTCCTCGGGGCCAAGCGAGAGATCGCTTGTAACGCATGGGATGGGCGGACATGCATCAGCCAGGCTTTCAATCCCGCAGAGGCCGCAACCCGTCGGGCCGACCAGCCTCCGCCGCCGTGCCGCGAGACGGTCGCTTCGGTCGGAAGTGAGCCACATTCGCAGCTCGACACTATCCCCGTGCCGAACGATCTCGAGTTTTTCGATCTCTGATGGCGCGGCAATAATTCCCTCAGTAAGGCTGAAGCCGAAGGCGAGGTCGGTGAGATCGGCGGGGGTCGCCATCACGACGGCGAAAGTTGTTCCATTGTACACGAACGCTACGGGGGTTTCTTCCGCCAGCTTGCGGGCAGCAAGCCGCCCATCTTGGTTGCTGTAACCAGCTTCGACGATGGCATTCTGCAATCTCTCTTGGCTCTCGAACTGCGAACCGTGCACTGCAACCTCCAAAGAAATATGCGACGCTGCAATGAGCGATGGTTCCCGGCACTAACTCATCGAAGTGATGGCAGCGAAGCGCCGCTCCCCATCTTCACGGCCGCTACGACTCAGCTAGGGATCGGAGGTTGTTCCGTCGCTGCTCAGAGCGCGCCGTATTCGCAAACTATCGATCGACCAGCTAAGGTCTCGATCGAAAAGGATCTTCGAAGGTTTGCCGGCGTAATTGCGGTGCGGTGAATGCGCCGCCTTACGGCAGCGTCCTTACTTTCGATCCGGCTTTTTGGCGGCTGGTCCGCTCTTACTTCCAGGAAGTCCCTTCACGCTGGACGTATCCTGCTGCTGGACTGTCGAATTCGTGCCGCTGGATGAGCCGACCGTATCGCCCGGCTTGCCCGCGGGTCCGTTCTTGTTTCCGGGCTGGCCGGCTATCCCGGTTCCAGAATTCTGAGAGCTCGGGGCGTTGGCGGCGTTTGGCTGGCTGGTTTGAGCGCTCGCCCCGGAAGCCGACAGAGCGAACGCGACTGCAAGCGCACCTACGAACAATTTCATAGCGATCCTCCGAATGAGCCATTTGGCGTCAGGTTGGTCCTGCCGCAGCCCGCCAACGTCTTGCTGTAAACGACGTTCCTTTCGAGCGATCGTCCGCACAAGGTCTTTCCGACGAACTCCGGGGGCGCTGATCCGCCAGTCCGGATAACACATAGGAGGGAAGCGAAGTCCTGCCACGTCAGTCTAAGCGTCCCGGGCCTTCCCTCGGCGAATTTGCGCGGTACTTGTCTCCACTTGCAGCGTGGAGGCGCCACCATCCGTGGCGTACTACCTCAACGCCGACGGGCAAACCATATTCCCAACGCGAAGGCCGCAAAGAGTGAACGCATCGGCGCCTCCATGGCCATCTGCCGGAGCTGCCCGGCTAACTCTTCTGCTGACCGTCGGAGAATAGTTTGGTTCCGCGTCGCCGACCTCCCCGGAGAATTCTCAGGTCCTGAGCCCTTGTCAGCCCTCGTGCCTCAGTTATCGCTGACGTATCGCTTGCATCTATGGGATCCTTCTACAAACGCCGTTGAGCAAGCGTTCTTGGAACCTATCGGTTCCTACAATCTCATGCCCGGGCACCTCGCCGCTTCTTCTCCGGCGCGCCGCCAGACATGAGACACGAATGTGCTCGCCGCAAGTGCGCCCGCGCGCGTCCAGACCGCGCCAATTAGCAGATACGCGCCTGAGTAAGCTTAGTAGTGAGGTATCCCTCCAAGGCTTCGGAGCCTCCTTCGCTGCCGACACCAAAATCCTTCACTGCATTTGCAGTCGAGAAAGTCTATGAACGCTCACTGGCCATGCCATGGGACGGTAGTCGCTTTCAAGTCGACCATGTCCTCGAAATCCGCTTCTCTCAGCAGATTTCTTAGTGAAGACCGCGTTGCGTCCCGCCGGTCCCGCCGTGGTCCGTTCAGGAATTCCGCTTTTGCACCACGCCCGGCTGCAACAGTTCCGGCACCGTCACTCCAAATGCTTCGGCAAGGCGCTCAAGGGTAAGAACCGTTGGGTTCGACCTACAGTTCTCGATTTTGCTTATCTCGGTCTGCTGGATATCAGTTCTATCGGCCAGGGCCTCCTGAGAAAGCCCGCATTCTTCGCGAAGCTGACGCACATTCTCCCCTAGGCGCTCAAGAATCGTGGACTCGCGCGTCGGAAAACGATCTGCGAAAGGCTTTTGCTCCTTCTTCTTTTTTCTCGCCATTGGAAGGCGCCTGATCCCCTGGAGCATGTATTCGATCTGTCGGATGCTCGACCTCTCGACCAAGAAACCTTGAATGCCAGGGCCTAAGATCTCAACGGGTTAGTGCCGCAAAGCCATAACCATCCACCGCTTACTTCGCAGCGTGTAGAATCCAGCTCGCGATCCACGGCTCACCGAAGATGCGCGTCCGGTCGGCGCCCCAACGACGTGGGCGATGTTCTAGCTGCCGCGTTCCGTGATGGGGACCTTGCCTTCCAGACGCGCAATGTCATCCTTGACGCTTGGTCGGCTAGAACACGCAGAACGGTCGCCGGGAAGCGTGGCCATTGTGCCAGGGCGTCTCTCCCGTTGGGGAAGCCATGCCGATAGCTGGCAGACCGGTTCGCCGACGGCTCGGCGTTAGCCATTGAGCCCGAACTTCTCGCGGCGAACGGGCGGGCACGACAGCCAGTGGCGTTCTAGACATCGTGGCTTCGAGCCGCCCACTCGCTCCTCAGTGACGAGACGCCTTCCCTGATGACCGATCAGCGGCCAAGTGATCGAGACAAAAAAAAGCCCGCCGGCGGCGGGCATTCATTTCGTGACAACTCGAGTGACGCTATTCCGCCACGGTCTCGGGCTTATCGGCGCCGTTGCTCGGACGCTTCGGAGCCGACGCCTTCCCCTTGCGCGGGTCCGTCAGCGCGGCGGTCATGCGCTCGAGGCTCGCATACGCCCATTCCAACTCCTTGTCGCGGCTCCTCAAATGATCGAGCGAGACCTTCACCTCGGCTTCGAGCGAGACAACGCGCATCTCGGCCTTCTCTGCGCGGGCGACGGCCTTCTTGTGCGTTTGCTCGAGGTCGGAGCGCGCCCGATCCGCATCCTCGAGCCTCTTCTTCAGGTCGTCGAGCCGCCGCTCGGCGTCGTCGACCTCGTGCAGCATTTCTCTGGCCTGGTTGTCCGCCGCCGCGATGCGCGCCTCGGCGCCCAGGCGGACGTCCTCGATCGCTCGGTTGGCCAGTTCCTGCGCCGCCTTCCAGTAGTCGACGCTGAGGATCGACACCTTGTCCTGGAGCGCCTGCGGCAAATCCGTCCGAACGGTGTTTAGGGCATCGCGCTCCTCCTTCACCTTGCGGATCGCCGCACCCACGTCCGTCATCGAACCGCCCCCGATGAGCTTCCTCACCTCGCGCACCGACGTTGCGCTTCCACGCGTTTCGAGGTCCTTCATAGCTTCACGAACTCTATCCAACATCGTACTCACCTCCGTAACGTTACGTAACAGGTAACAGAATGGCCGAACGGCCTCAGGTCGACTTCGTATCGGTCGCCACGCTCCTCCGCATCGGAACGCCCGGATCTTTCAATGCCGCCGGCGTATCTGTCACCGCGGCATCGAGAAGTGCGCCGAAGCGAAGAATGGACCTCGGCGAAAAGATGATGCCCCCGACCGGCGCGGGCCAAGCCCCGTCGGTGGGCGGCGGCTCGCCCGCGTAGACGCGGCGGCGCGACGTCGCTTTGTGCTCGATCGTTCCGAACAGCAGGTCCTCCGGAGCGGCGCTCCAGAAGATGCCGACGGACACGCCGGAGAAGGCCTTCGTGGAAGGGTCCCTGGAGGCCGTCCAAAGCTTGAGCAGCAGCTCGCCGATGGCTTGTCCGAACCGATCGGATTCGTTCGGGTAGGTGTCGGCGGTGCCGCCGTCGGGAGCCGCGTCGCCGATCTCGTTGCGCAACGGCATCGCGCTCAACCGGGTCACGGTGCGCATCGCGGTCGGCGGGTGACGCTGCCGACCGCCGATGGCCATCAACACCGCCGCCCCGTCGAACGCCAGCGCCGCGGCTGTGTCCCGCAGGTCGCACGGCACGGCGTTGGCGTCGATCAGGTCGGCCAAGGAGGTCGAGACCAGCTTGGGGTTCAACTCGAGGCGCGCTGCGATTTCATCGCGGATCATGTCCGAACCCAAAAGATGGCGCCTCACTTCTTGCGACTTGATCACGTTGATTTCTCCTCGACCATTGCGGGGACGCAGGTTGCGACTGAGCTGCACGGATTCTGCTTGTCGGGGTCGGCGGCAGCGCCCGGCCGTCCGAAGCGTCGGCCACCCGGAGCCCTGGCGCTGAGCTCGATGCCGGCCTCGCGAAGCCACTTGGTCATTGTGCCTGGCCAGCACGGGTAGCCCTTCTTGACCATGACGGCATGGAGCTCCCGGTACGTCTTGGGTCGGGTCGCGCGTGCCACGTCGACGACACGCTGCTGCCACGCGCGACCGTGTTTGTCGGGCATGTGGGCCAAGCCATTGTCGTCCATGAAGCGGCGCAAGGCCTCGGGACCGTACGTGAAGCCCTTGGCCTGAAGCTGCCGATGGAACGACGGAAGACGCGGGGGCGCCGAAAGCTCGGCGTACTCCGATTCGATGAGGTCGCCGAACGCGATCGAAACCTTGCGATATCGGTGTTCCGATCGGTATCCGATCGACGCCAGGAACGTTTGGAGGGTGGC
Source organism: Bradyrhizobium sp. 2TAF36 (assembly GCF_052114925.1). Lineage (NCBI taxonomy): Bacteria > Pseudomonadati > Pseudomonadota > Alphaproteobacteria > Hyphomicrobiales > Nitrobacteraceae > Bradyrhizobium > Bradyrhizobium sp. 2TAF36. Next base: position 27,275 of record NZ_JBFRFR010000056.1, read on the forward strand.
CAGCTTCCACGGGAAGTCGTGCTTCTCGACGAGAAAGGCGTGGAATTCTCGCCGCGTCTCGGTGTCGGGTCGGTCGACGCACAGCGTTTGGATCTTCGTGCGCCATTCCTGGGTCATGGTGCCGGAGCGGTTGCCGCGGAGAGAAGCCTCGCCCTTCAGCACATAATGATCGCGCCAGTGACGCATCTGCTTGTCCTTGAGGCCGAAGTAGCGCGCCATGATGGTTTGCGTGATCAGGCCGCGGTCGTGCAGTTCCATCGCTTCGGGAAACTCGGTGAGCCGCAGGTTCCTGCGCTGGTCATCCGTCAGGTCGCGCTTTTCCCAGCAGACGCGGATCCGGCGGTAGAGGCGCGAGCTGGGCTCGTTCACCTCGAAGAAGGAGACGTCGCCGTACTTGGCCAGCGGATGCCGGTCGAGGCATTCCCCCAGACGTTCGATGCCCGGCCGGTTGTTGTCGTCGAGGCCGTGCGCGGCGAGGCCCTTGCGGGTGAGGACCAGAGCGGCGCCGTCCAGTTCCGGATCGGAGTGGACCGCCTTCGAAAAGGTCGCGCCGAGGTCGCCCCACAGGTTCTGGGAGAGATCGTTGCGCTGCGCCGCCTGATCGATCGTCTGCTTGATCGAGGCCACGTCGAGGCGCTTGCCTTTGGGCGACACGAAGAGATACCGGGACTCCTTGAACGGCGCCGGCATCGCGTCCATGTACCGCCTCACGACGAGCCGGGCCGCGTCCATCATCGGGACGTCGCGCTGGAAGAACGCGTTCATGTCGACGATGCGCACGATCCGTTCATCCTCGAGCCAGTTGGCGCGATGGAAATAGCTCACCTCCGCATTCGTGAGCCCGCAGCAGGCGCGGACGGCGGAGATGGCTGCGCGGAGACATTGGACCCAGTAGTCCGTCGCGCAGCTCGAGTTGTAGGTCTGCGGCGACAGGGCCTTGCGGAGCCGGTCGGCGGACAGGGCGCTGCGGCGGCTCACTTGCGCACCGCCGCGTCGCTGTCGCGCATCTTCTGGACACGCTGCAGCACCTTGACCTTTCGCGTGGGGGCGCGCTCGGGAGCGATGACGCCGTTGAAGGAGACGGCCTTGACGTTGGCCTCGCGGGTCAGGCTGCGCAGCTTCTTGCGGCAGTTCGGGTCGGCGAGCATCTCGACCGCCGTGTCTTCGGTCTGCGGCGAGAAGTGCTCGTAGATGCGCTGGAGCGTCTTGGGCGTCACGCCGATCAGTTTGGCGGCCGACTGGATCGGAACGCCCATGTGGGCGCACCACGTCGCCAAAGTGTGGCGATGCGTGTGCAGGATCACCTCGGCGCTGAGACCCGCCGCCTCGACCAGGTTGTTGTACTGCACCGTCACCTTGGCGTAGGGCTGGTCGTCGCCTTTGCGGAAGATGAAGTCGTGGCCGTCACGGTCGTCCGACTTTTTCCAGCGCGCCGAATGCTGCTGCAGCCGCACCGGCATTCGCGTGGACGGGTACTTGTTCTTCTTGGTCGGCGGGGCCGAATAGCCGGTGCGGTGGATCTTGCCGTTTTCTGGGTCGAGGCTGCCGTGGGACGGGCGGCGCTTCCAGGTCGCGAGGCGCATGTTCTCGTCGCGCCAGCCGGACCAGACCTCCGTCACGACCATGCGCGCGATGCCCTTGGAGTTCTCGAGCGTCTCCTCGTCGATGGCGTTGACGAGGCGCCCGTCGGGGCCGATCGTCTTCACCCAGTCCATCGTCTCGTGATTCCAGACCCGTCCGCGGCAGGCCCAGAGCAGACGGGCATCCTCGTTCGGCAGGAGGTAGAACTCCCGCTTGACCTTGTGCTTCGGGATTTCGAGCACGGGGTAGAACGAGAGGTTCGTCATTCGCGCGAACTTCTTCACCGCGAGCTGGACCTTCTCGATGTCGGTCTTGACGGTGCTGTAGGCCAACCCGATCTTGCCCGACCTCTTGTTGGGGATGAGCTTGCAGGCCTGCTGGTAGCGGTCGGTCGTGAACGAGGACACGGCCCCGTACGGAATCGGCCCCCAGAAGAGACCGATGCGTTCCATGGCCTTTTTCTCCTGCTTCCACGTGCGGCGTTGAGCCTTGGGAGCGTTGGCAGGCGGCTCGGGGCCGAGCTCCTCGAGGAGCGCTGCGCCGATCAGGACTTCCTTCTCATCGATCGTGCCGAGCCGGCGCCGGTAGTCCTCGAGTGCCGTCATCGCGTGCGCCGAGCCGGCGTCGTCGAGAACTTCGGGCCAGTTGACCGCGAGTTCGCTGTCGCGGGCCGAGACCCCGTCCGCACAGACGAGATCGTTGGCGCGCGCTTCGGCGCGGGCCATGCGGCGGACGGTCTTGCCGGCTTTGGCGAGCGGGCCCAGTCCCGATTCGGAAATGTGGGTTTCGATTTCTTTGGCGGTCGGAAGTTTGGCCACGGAAGGCTCCTGAACTCGGATAAAAGGACTTTAGGATCAGACAAAATGTTGTCTAATCAGTCCGATTGTCAGAGTCCAGCGTCTTTTAGACCATGATCGGAAGGACGGTTAGCGGAGGCTTTCGCCGATCGCTAGGATTGCGCCGACTGAAATCATGCGGGTTTCGAGATATGGGCCGCTCCCGGAGGCCGGACGGTCCGCTCGCTCTCGCTCGCCAGTGGCGGACCCGACCTCGCCCGGGGCTGCGTAGTGGCGCTCGAATTGCCACTGGCGGTAGTTGATATGGGCGGCGATCGAGGCCGCCCTGGTCGGGCCGAAGATCCGGACCTCGAGACCACAGTGAAGGTGCCCGCCCGGGACCTCGCCGTCGCCGTTCGGCGCCGGGCTCATCCAGTCGCCGGCAAGAGGCGCCGGGAAGAGAGGCCCCTCCGTCGCGGCCTCGATCAATGCGGTCAGGGCCACTCCGAAGGGGTCCAGGGGGCCGATCTGCTTGGTGAACAGCCGGGCGAAGTATTTGCCGCCGAGCGACGGTCTCGAGCCGGGAGCGTGCCCCCAGCTCGCGCCCGCGTGGGGGCGCTCGACGGGCTGCAGATTCCAGTAGCCCCGGATCGTCGCCGGCGAGTCCTTGAGAGTTGCGCCGCTGGTGACAGCCAGAAGCAGTGTGGCGGCGTCGCGCGCGCTCATCTGTTTGCCCGCTCGCCCCTTGCCCGTCACCTCGACCAGGCCCGCCTCGCGGAGCCGGCGCATGGCGACGGCCACGGTCTCGGGATCTCGGTGGACGATCTTCGCCATGACGGCTATGAGTTGTGTGGACGTGGCCAGCGCCGGCTCCCCTTTACGTCCAAAAGACAATAGAAAGTGGATCTGCGAAAGTAAAGCGTGAGCCGCTTTGCGACGATATGCTCCGATTGGAAGAAGATTGCACCAATCTCGCGAGTGTGTCGGAAATGTGGCGAAAATTCCGATAAATGGCGCAATTTTCGGTTATATCAATGCGTTAGCAGGCGGCCGTGTCTTACAGCATACACATCACTCCACGCCATTTTTGATCCAACTTGAAGCATTCTGGCTTCTTTTGGAAGTATTGAACCTGATTTGAATACTTCCCGACCGGTCCGAATCGGTATGCTCGACCTCTCAATTGTGGCACGGAGGACGCTGAAATGACGGTATTTAGGTAGCGGATGGAAAATATGCCAGTTGCTTTGGGTCATCGTCGAAACGGCGTTCGTGCCCCCTGCCTCGATCTTTCACCCGTTTGTTGACCGACGCCGATCCGCTTCACCTGCTTGCCGGCACCTGGAACGGCCGCAACTCCAATCCTGTCCGTTTTCAAGGATTCAGTCCCGCCCTTTCGCGCCGCCTTTGACAGAACTCGTTAACCTATAGGCCAACGATTTCGGTTATTTAAAATAACCGATCTTGACTTCCGTTTTATGTGATTTATCACATCAGTGAGAAGCCGCCGGAAGTTTCCGCGGCCACGTAGGAGTGATGAGCATGCCGACCAAACCGAATTTGAGCAGGGTGCACGCCAGGCCCAACCCGGCGCAGTGGGCGCCGGACGAGTTGCTGACGCTACCCGAGGCGGCCCTGCTGATGTGGCCGAACGGCCCTCTGCGCGCGGCCTCGCTGCGGACCGCGGCCCGGGACGGAAGGTTGGCCATCACCGTGGTCGCCGGCAAGCATCTCACGACCAAGGCCGCGCTTAGCGAGCTGAGCGTCTGCTCGCCCCGTTCGGACGAGCCGGCTTCGCTGGATGGCCCGCTCACCGAGAAGAACGTCTTCGCCCACATCGCGGCGGCGGGTCGCCGGACCTCGGGCTAGTCGACATGGCGTTTCGACGTGGGCGCCGGCCGAACTCGGTCGCCGTCTCCGCCATCAGCCGGGGGTGAAGTGCCGACGATCTCTCCGAGTTCGTCCTTCGCGGCGAAGCCCGGCCCTTGCGAGCGCTTGCCGGCAGGGGCGCCACCCTTCCGCGTATCTCATCGATGGAAGATCGAACGAGGCCTTTTTCATCCGACAGCCGTCGGCCCTGGCGGATGGACCGCGTGCTCAGACCTTCAAAGGAGAAATCAATAGGAGCCCGAGCACTGCGCAGCCCCCGTGGTTACGGCGATGCTCGACGCAATGTAACGCTACGTAACGCTACGTAGCGTTACATTGCGTTACGGATCCGAGCGGCATAGCCGCGCCGAAGGGCCCTCATCGCTCCTTCTCGTGCGACGCGGTCGAACGATCGTCGGCCGCCACCGGCGCGCCCATCGCCTGGCGATCGGCATAGCTGATCCAAAGCTTGTCGTCGGGCCCGCGGAATTCGACACGCTCCCGAACGTGATCGAGCCCGACCGCCACGTCGGCGAAATAGTCCGTCTCGGAGTCATGGCCAACGATCACGCAGCGGCCGATGAGCTTCACTTCGCCGTAGAGGCGGACCCACCAGCGGTAGCTCCGGTCGGTCTTGGCAGAAAGCAGGAAGTCATCGCTCGGAAGGCACATATGCCAGTCGTTCACGCCTCCCAGCAAGCGCTCCGCCGCCGACATATTGGCCGCGATGATTTCCTCTTCGACGATGCCCAATTTTGGGTCGATGATGATTGCGCGCACGCTTTCTGGCGCCGGGGGCAGCACCGGCGGAACGGGCTTCTCGATGGAGGTCCAGCGAACCATCGTGACGACGTCGTCGAGAGCGATACGAGCGGAGACACGCCTACCCCATTCACCCGGGCGGCCGACGATCAGGCCGTTACCCACGATGGGCCGCGATCCGCCGACGGTGAAGGCCTCCCCGTGCTCTCGGACCGTCTTGAGCAACACGTCGCCTTTCGGAAGCTTCGCCGTCACGATCGGCTTCTCGCCGAAGAACGCACGCAGCGACCACTTCTCGGGGCTGATCTGGATGGTGGTGATCGACCGCGCCGCCGGATCGATCGAGATGGCTCTGATGCCTCGCAAACTGTCTACTCCTCACTCTGTGACGGCACCTGCCCGGCTCCGGACGAGGGCACATGCCAGCGTGGGCACGGAAGAGAATGCAAGGAAAGGCTCGCGTGCGCGCAATGACCAGAAATGCGGGGAAAACGAAGCGGAGGGAAGCTAACTCTTCAACGATCCCGCGGAGGTTGATAGACTTTTGCCCTTCAATTGATCGATTCCGCTCCGTTGATGACGCTCGGAAGGAGCCTACATGTGGCGAATGGAGCGTGGACCCGACCCAGTGTATGATCCAGGACGGCGGTCGGTCCTCGTCCGGCGCCCGATCCGCTCCGCATGTCGATAACAGTCCTTGCCCGGAGATTTCGTGACCTCCCTCCCCCCTCAGCCGCTCAGTCCGCTGGACGGCCGCTATCGGTCGACCGTGTCATCGCTTGCGGACTATCTCTCCGAGGCCGGCTCAACCGGGCCCGGGTCGAAGTCGAAGTGGAATGGCTTCTCGCCCTCGCGGAACGCTCGATGTTCGGCGCCTCGCCCGTTGTCGCCGCCGACAAGCAGCGGCTGCGGGATCTGTGCGCGGGCTTCGGCCAAGCCGAGATCGATCGGCTCGCCGAACTCGAGGCGATCACGCGGGCACGACGTCAAGGCCGTCGAATACCTCGTCCGCGAGTGGCTCGAGCAACTAGGCCTCGGAGCGATCGGCGAACTGACGCACTTCGCCTGCACCGGCGACGACATCAATTCCGCTGCCTATGCCCTCATCGTAAAGCGCGCAGTGACGGAGGTATGGCTGCCCAAGCTGCACGCCATCATCGGCTCGCTGACGGCGCTGGCGGCGTCGCACCGCTCAACTCCCATGCTCGCCCGTACCCACGGGCAACCCGCGACACCGACAACGATGGGCAAGGAGATCGGGGTGTTCGCGTGGCGGCTGAAGCGCGTCGCAAAGTAGATCGAGGCATCGGAGTACACAGCGAAGTTTTCCGGCGCCACCGGCACATGGTCGGCCCACATGGCCGCTGACCCCACCGTCGATTGGCGGGCTCTCAGCCGCGCGTTCATCGAATCGCTCGGGCTTTCTCAACCCTCTCACCACTCAGATCGAGTCACACGATTGGCAGGTGGAGCTTTACGACCGTGTCAGGCATGTCGGCGGAATTCTGCACAACCTCGCTACTGACATGTGGACCTACATCTCCATGGGCTATTTCGCGCAAATTCCTGTCGACAGCGCGACCGGATCGTCCACGATGCCGCACAAGGTCAACCCCATCCGCTTCGAGAACGCCGAGGCAAACCTAGAGATTTCAGGAGGGCTGTTCAGTACGATCGCACAGACCTTGGTCACCTCACGCCTTCAACGGGACCTCACCGATTCCACGACTCAGCGCAACATAGGGGTCGCGTTCGGGCACTCGCTGCTCGCCTTGGACAACCTGGAGCGCGGCCTTGGCGAGATTCTCCTCGCAGAGGACGTGCTTCGTGTCGACCTCGATGCAAATTGGGAAGTGCTCGCGGAGGCGATTCAGACTGTCGTTCGCGCTGAAATCGTTGCCGGTCGCTCGCGGATCACGATCCCTATTCCTTGCCTCCAGGCCCTCACGCCCGCAACGTACACGGGATTGGCGCCCGACCTCGTCAGCGAGCTTTGACGTGAAAGGGCTTGGGCCGACTGTCGTTTTCACTAAAGAAAGCCTGCGATTACCAGTCTGATGCCCGCGATCGCGGAGCCTCAAAATCCGCGATTCCCCGCAAAACCGCGGGGAATCCAGCCGACGGGGGGCCCCAATCGGCCCTGCCGCCGGCAGCATCTACCCGGCCCTAGGCCCAGGTGCCCCAGGCACCACTGAGTGAAGAATTGTTCGTTTCGGCGAGGTCAATTCGGTGTCGAGTGACGATTTCATAGTCGATCCGCTGCGGGACCTCGAAGTCCACGGGCATGCGAAGACCTTGCGCAGATCTCTGGGCTGGGAGAATTCCGAGCGGGTCGATCCTCTCGATCGAATCGGTCAACGAGATCTGGACCGTTCGCGGGAAAAAGCCGTTTAGGCTGGAAGTCGTGCCCGATGCCGAACTCCCCGACGATTCCGGACTGACCACTTTCGACGGCACATGCATCGTCGTGAAGATTCCAAGGCGGATCCGGCACAAGGCCTTCATGGGTGACGGCTATGCGCGATACACCATTGCCCCGAACTCGGCCACGCCGTTCTTCACATCGATCAGTTGATGCAGGGAGCGACGCTTCCACGGCGTCGCGAGGGGAATGTGACCCCGGCCTGGATCCCAAAGTTCAAGTCTGCCGAGCACCAGGCCATGGTCTTCGGCGGGGCGCTCCTTATCAACGACGCCACCGCGCGCGTCCTCTCCTCGGCAGACGAGGTGTCCGTACAGGCCGGCGTGAGCTTGGCTGCCGCGTGCATCTACTTCGAGCAGGTGCAAGAGGAGCTCGCGAGACCTGCGGTTGCGGCTCGGGTCCAGAAGATCGCCGACGAGGTTTGGGAGATCTTGTCGTCCAATCCCGCTTCTCCGCAGACTTCGTACCTGAGCGAGGTCTGCTCCTGCTGCGGCCAGCAGAAGCTCTTCCCCGTCGGCCACAAGTTCATGTGCCAAGCCTGCGACACGGTTTACGACCGTTTTCAAGACGGCGACGAGGTCCAGTAGCGAAACGGCCACACCCTGGATAAAAAAAGACCCCGCCAGCGACGGCGGGGTCTCTTTCTATGGATGCTCGTTCAGCGCTTCGGCTTCGCGCCGAGCTAGTCCTTCTCAACCCTGGGTGTTGCTTGCTATATCCGGCCCAGTCTGCCGGAGACAACGATGACCAGCCTCGCCATACGAATTCAGGAATTGGACGACGACCACCTCGAGGAATTCATCGACATCTGGGCCACGCAAAAGTCCCATCAATATCTGAGCGTGGAGCGGGTCGGCGGAGCCAACGACAAGGGCCGTGACGTCATCGGGTTTCTGTCGCGCCAGCGGCACGAAGGTCCCTGGGACCTCTACCAATGCAAGCGGAAGACGCTGCACTCCAAGCTCGGCCTTCCGGAGGCACTGCTGGAGCTCGGGAAGGTCTTCTACCATCACTCCCAGGGAGCCTACGCCACGCTCCCGATCAGGATTATCTTCGTCTCGCCGAGGGGCATTGTGGGCCCGTTAATGACCTTGCTCTACAATCCTTCGACCGTGGCCGCTGCGCTCATCGGGAATTGGGACAGCTACTGCAAGAACAAGATCACGAACGTGCCGGTCCCGTTGACGGACAATTTGAAGGACCTGATCGAGGGCTACGACTACTCCAACGTCGAGCATCTCACGGCCCCCCTGATCGTCAAAGATCCGGCCGCGCGCCCGGCCCTGGTCAAGGTTCTCAACCTAATCCCGGAAGAGGCTCCGCCGGGGGTCACGCCAGACTCCATCCAGCCCGAGGAGCTTGCCTACGTGGATCAGCTTCGCCGGGTCTACAGCGAGGCATCCGGAAGCGAGATCCCGACGGCGGACGAGATCCAATTGCATGCCGAGCACGGCCAACATTTCCACGATCAGCGGACCCGTTACTTCGACGCCCAGTTCTTCCTGCGCTTCCATCGAGACAGCACGCCGACGGAAGCGTTGGCCGCTTTCCGGGAAGACGTCTACCATGGGGTCATCGACGTCCATCGCCAGAGCCATCCGAGCAGGCTGGAACGCTTGGACGCCGTGATGCGGCACGCCTCGACCTTGCCGGCCGGTCTTATCGGTCGCGTCGTGCGAGTGCCGGTCAAGCAGGGGATGTGCCATCACTTGGCCAACGAGGGGCGGATGAAATGGATTCCGTAGAAAACTTCGGGAAGCTGTTCAATTCCCCGCTCGAGGCAGGGATAAGGGCCGTCGTGGTGCTGGAGAAGCTGCGTCCGGAAGCCGCCGATCTCGCCGAGATGGTGCTTTTGGACCACATGGTGGTGCACACCGCCGACATCGGCGGTCCGCCGAGCCTGCATCCGGATCTGTCCGACCGCAAAGGCGAGCTTCTCGTCAGGCGCCGCCTCGTCGAACGGAGCCTCGACCTGATGCGCCGCTGCCACCTCGTCGACCAGGAGATCACCGACGAAGGCGTAATGTACAGGGCTTCCGACGAAGCGGCCGGCTACATCGAGCTTTTGGAGACGCACTATTCCCAGAAGCTGAAGGACAGCGCCGACTGGGTCGCACTCCAATTGAGGTCGCTCGGCAAAACGCAGTTCAAGAACTTCGTGCGCGCCCAGATCGGAGACTGGACCGAGGCATTCGGCACAACCGGCGGGACCTCGCTCCAAGGGTGATGACGGTGGGTGTCGCGCGCTTCATCATTCGTCGGCTGACCGTGACGGGCCCCAAGGTCCCGACAGCCGAACTGCTGTTCGCGGACGGCGTCAACATCGTCTGGGGCGCGTCGAACACCGGCAAGTCCTTCATCGTCAAGCTCCTCGACTTCCTGTCGGGGGCGAAGCCGAAGATGCTTCCCAACATCAACGAACGGCAAGGCTACGACAAGGCCTGGCTTCACCTGGTCCTCCCGAAGTCCGGCCAGGTCACTCTTGTGCGCGCGCTCGCCGGCGGCAGCTTCGGGCTGTACGATCATTGGGCGGAGCCCGGCACCGAAGAAAAAGCGACCCGCACGCTTTCGCCGGAGCACAAGGGAAAAGACAGCCTTTCCGCGTTTCTGCTCGCAGAAATCGGCATCGCCGACAAATCCGTTTCCAGAACCCAGCACGGCGCGAAAGCCTCGTTTTCGTTCCGCCATTTCGTCCCCTACCTCTTCACGGAGGAGACGGACATGATGGGAGAGTGGAGCCCGATCCGGATCTCGGACTTCAATAGCGACACGCTGGACAAGAACGTGCTCAAGTTCATCACGACCGGCGTCGACGATTCCGCGGTTCTCGAGACGCCGGGGGTGGACGCCCAGCGATCGATCAACTCCGGCAAAATCCAGATGGTCGACGAAATGCTCGCGACCGCGGAGCAGGAGCTGAACCGCGAGTATCCCGATCCGGCGGACCTAGAATCCCAACTCGCGAAACTCGACAAGGCCAGCGACGAGCTTCATTCGACGCTGGTCGAGCGCCAAAACGAACTGGATCAGCTTCGTCACGATCGACGGTTCGCCGTCGATTCGTTGTCCGAGGCCCAGGAACGGCAAACCGAGCTCGTCCTCGCCCTCGAGCGATTCGCGTTGTTGAAGAACATCTACGACAGCGACGTCGAGCGCCTCTCCTCGCTGGAGGAAGGCGGCGCAGCCTTGATGGCCACGGCTCAACGGCCCTGCCCGCTCTGCGGCGCCGACCCCGAACACCAGCGACATGCGCATGGTCTCGACGAGGTCGAACAGGCGCAACGGGCGATACGCGCCGAAATCGCCAAGATCGAACTGGAGCGATCCGATCTGATGAAGGCCACCTCCTCACTCCGGGTCGAACAGGAAGGCCTCGCCCGCCGCGCCGAGCGGATCGAGCGGGACCTGGAGGCCGTCGACGGGCGGATCGCCGAAGGACGCCCGCGCGAAACGGCAAGCCGATCCAGCTATGAGGAAATCGCTCGCACGCGAGACAACGTCCGGATGGCCTCTCTTTGGCGAGGCGCGTCGAGGCACTCAAACAGCGGAAGAGCGAACTGGACTCGTTCACGGCGACCAAAGTCGCCAAGTCGGAAATCAACGTCGGCATCGGCGGCGTCATCGGACACGAACTCGCCATGGCGGTGCAGTCGGTCCTGCGCGCCTGGCACTTCCCGGGCGATCCCAACGTGTCGTTCGACGACGCCTCGCACGACATCCTCGTCAACGGCAAAGACCGCCGGTCGAACGGAAAGGGCGTCCGCGCGCTCCTCAATGCCGCCTTCAAGATCGCCCTGCTGGATTATTGCAGGCAGAAGCAGTTACCACACCCCGGCGTCCTGGTGCTCGACAGCCCACTGCTCACCTATCGCCAAGGGCAGAAGTCCCGCCACGGAGAGCTTTCCGAGGACGAGAAGGCCATCAAGGCCAGCGGCGTGAAGGAACGCTTCTTCGTCTATCTCAGGGAGAAGAGCGCCGAGGCGCAATTCATCATCATCGAGAACGACCCGCCGCCCGATTCCGCCGCCGGCCACGCGACGATATTCTCGTTCGTAGGCAACGAGGGAGAAGAGGGCCGAAAGGGCTTCTTCTAGTCGCGACCAACAGCGCCCGTTACGGCGCCTTCTTCGCCTTCCTTCGCTTCAGAAACTCCCTCGCTGCCTGTTCCATCACGTCCCAAGCAGTCCGATGCTCGTCGAGGGCGACTTGTTTGATGTCCGCGATGACGTCCTTGTCCATCATCGCGATGAACGTCACCCGGTCGCCGATCGGAGTTCGCTTTCCCTTTTTCGAGTAGTCGCCGCGGGTGCAGTACCTCGATGGCGTCGGCAAGCTCCGCACCCACGTGTTCGACCTCAAGGTCTTCCGCCGCGACGGCAGCATCGTCGCCGTCGACGTCAAGCCCGCCGCCCGGGTCGAGAGCAGCGGCATTCGCGAGACGCACTCGCTGATCGCGAGCCAGATCCCGCCGATGCTCGTCAATCGGCTGCTCGTCTTCACCGAGCGCATGTACACGCCGGCCGACCTCTACAACGCGGAGCTCATGCTCGGCGTCGGCCGCCAGCGCTGCCCCGAGGACGACGAGGCCGAGCGCTTACCTGCCTCGATCAGCGCATCGCGTTCGTTCGCGCAACCCTCGTCCAACAACAACGTTCGCGTGGAAATCCGATGTTTAAGAAGCTCGTCGGCCAGCGCAGATTTCCGACAGCAACCGGCTCCGAGATCGCAATAATGTATCACACGCAATAAACCTCTGATTGAAATGCCTTTCGCAAAATAAGTGCTGCGTGCGGCCGTTTTCCACCGAACCGATCGCCCCGACGAAGTGCTGAGATATCTTCGCGACCGGACGCAGCAAACGGTGCGCTGCGGCACCCCGTGCATCTGAGTTGGTGCATTGCAGAAGGAAGAACCGGCTTGGATGATCGAAAGCGCATTGCGACGCTGGTTCTGCGTCAACCGATCAGGCGACCAAGCGGGCGCGCTCGGTCCTTCCGCGCCGCCGCGCTCTTGCTCTACTTGCGCTTGGAGCGGCCAGGCCAGGGGAGCACGCCATCGAGTTCGCGCAGCCGAAAGGAGTCTTCATCCCACTGCTTCCGTTCGGGGGCGGGCGGCGCCAACTCATCGTCGTCGAACCACAGCAGGGTCAGCGTCTGGTCCCATTGTCCCAGATGAAGGGTGTCTTCGATTAGCACTCCGTCGCGCTGCCAGTCCTCGAACCACTGATCGGGCTCGGCCTCCTCGGGGCTCGACAATCCCTCGCCGGCGCGGACGCGCGCGCTGTAGGAATCCGCCGGCACGGGCATGCCCCGCCTGATCCAGCCCTTCGCCTCGCGCAGACGCGGCGATCGCGCGCTGTAGCTGATCTTGCCCCCTTCCGAGACGAGGAACGCGCACAGTTCGCGCGAGAAGGTCGCGAACCGCGAACCGGTGGACTGTAGCGACGCGTCGAATTCGTCGGCCAGTGCACCGATCGCCGAAAGCCCCATGTCGGCGCTGTCGACCCGGGGCTTGAACAGCTTATAGGGCAGCAGAAGTTCGGCGGCGAAGTCGTCGCATGCGATCTCGCCCGGCGGCCGGCGAGCGTAGCTCCAGCTTGGCGCCGAATGGTCTGGTTCGATGCCCAAGACTACGTGGGCGACTTCATGGCACACGCTGAAGCGCCGACGCCGCGCGGTCTGGGCGCAGTTCACGCAGATGTGGAGCTTGCCGCGGGGTTCACGGAAGGACCACGCGTCCTCTTTCTCTCCCAGCGTGTCTTCGACCACCGTCCCGCCGATCTGCGCCGCGTACGCGTGGACCGAAACCGGCAACGCGAGCGGCCCGCAATGCCTGATGAACTCCCGCGCCTTCGTAGCGATATCGAGTTCATCGAGCATAGTCCGGGCTCCTATTTCATGATTTTCCGGATGCGGGCGAGCATAGTCGCATAGTCGGGCCGCGCGCCGCGGTTGACCGTCGTTGTCAGCATATGGAATTCGTCGAACGCGACCTTCGGATCGTCGCGAACGAAATCGAGGAGCTTGATGTCGATGTTACTGTGGTCGACCAAGAAGCGCAGAATCTCCTCATCGCGTTTGGGCGGCGCAAGCGCCGACAGCAACTTCTCGACCACAACGTCCGAGGGGGCTTCTTTCGCGCCGGTTTCCAGGCGGTAGATGTAGGCGTGATCGACGCTGCTGCGCTCTGCAAGATCGCGCAGGCTCAAGCCGCGGCGATTGCGCAAATCCTTCAACCACGTCCCTAGCGCCGTTTCCGGCATTGGCATTCCTCGTCAGAATTTCGCCGCATTTTGGGTGTTGTCTGTATGGACAACACGCCCTCTGGTCGTAAGCCGGACACGGGCGTTTTTCGGGGCCGAACTGTTGTCTGGCTAGACACCGATTTACATCGACTCGGAAAAATTGCAAGCGCCGAAGGGCGGGAAAGGTAATGGATATGTCTGTCGAAGTCGCCGCGCACCTTGTGCGCATCCACATCAACCGGGAGGCTTTCGAATCGCCGAACCCGACCACCGGCGAGGCGCTCTATGCCTTGGCGGAAATCCCGGCGCATCAGCGTCTCTACCGCGAGGTCGACGACGACAAGGAGGACAAGCCGGTGCCGCGCGACGGCGAGCCCATCCACTTAAGGGAAGACGAGCACTTCTACAGTCAGAAGGTGTTCGACATCTTCGTTAACACGGACGAGCACCAGGTCGAGAAGAAACACATCTCCTACGCGCAGGTGGTCGAACTCTATCTCGGCGGCGGCGGCAGTCCGTCGACCGAATACCTGGTGAAGTATTCCCACGGCCCGGCGGAAAACACGAGCGGCACTTTGGCTCCTGGACAGAAGGTGGTGGTGAAAGATGGCATGCGCTTTAGGGTTGCCGGAACTGGCGAATCGTAACCCCTTCGTCAGGGACCTGGAAGAACTCGGTTACCACCTCGACTTCGTCGGTGGCTACTTCGTCATCTACCGTCTGCCCTACCTCGACGAGGAGGGGAGGCTGAAGTACGGCGACCTCGCCAGCACCCTCGACCTCAATGGAGCGGCGATCGATCCGCCGACCAACAACCACCAGGTATGGTGGCGGGGCACCCGGCCGTTCGACCAGCAGAAGCGGCAGATCAGGCTCGGCGGCGGCGTCCATCAAGTGACGGTCGCCGCGGATCTGATCACCGATCAGTCGTTCTCGTTCAAACTGCAGGAGAACGGCACGAACCGAGACTACCGTTCGTTCGAGGAGAAGGTGCAGACCTATCTCGACGCGATCACGGCGCCGGCGATGGCGGCGTATCCGGAGGCGACGCCGTTTGGCGGCATCGCGGTGAAGGCCGCGGCCCAGGGTAGTCCACTGCGCATTCCCGACATGATGTCCTCGAGGTATCACATGAACGACATCTCCTCCCTGCTGCGCGGGAAGCGCGTCGCCATCGTCGGGCTGGGTGGGACCGGCTCCTACATCCTCGATTTCGTCGCGCGAACGCATCTCGATCGCATCGCGCTCTTCGACGACGACAAGGTGCACGTCCACACGATCTTCCGGATTCCGGGATTCATCGTTGATGCCATCGGCAGCCTCAAGGTGGACGCGCTGGCGCGGCAGTACGGCAACTGGCACTCGGGCCTCGAGCCGGTGCCCGAGCGCATCACCTCGGCGAACATCGACCGCCTGGCCGGGTTCGATTTCGTGTTCGTGTCCGTCGACGACGGCCCGGCACGCAAGCTGATCGTCGATTGGCTGAGCGCACGGGAAATTCCCTACGTCGACTGCGGGATGGGGCTGGACCGGTCTCTGGTAGGTCTGAGCGGGTTCGTCCGCATCACCGGCACCGATCGCAAGGCATACGACGACAACGTTGGGAGCGCGCGGCTCCCCGTCGAGAACGCCAAGGAGAACGAGTATCGCAAGCAGGCGCAGATCACGGAGTTGAACGCGATGAACGCTATCATGGCCATGATCAGGTTCAAGCAGCATTTCAAGCTGCTCGATCGTCTCGACGAGGCGACATCATACATCTTCGATACTGCGACGATGGAGATGGAATAGAACGTATGGTCAGTTTCTCATACCGGGCCGTTGAACGCCTGCCCAAACAACTCGAACAAGGCGTCCTCTATCACTCTGCAGAATTCGAGGTCGCGGCGCTTTCCTGCGCCTGCGGCTGCGGACATCGCGTCATGCTCCTGGTGCCCGACAGTCATCAGGTGTCGCAGCAGAACGGTTTCGCGACCGTGCGGCCATCGATCTCGGTCTGCGACGCGCCCTGCAAGTCCCACTACATCATCACGTCCGGCAAGGTGCAGTGGCTCGCCGCGTTCTCGGACGCCATGGCCTCCGCGACGATGCGCGGGCAGATCGCTCGGCATGTCGACCGCGAAGCCAAGCTGCAGACTTGGACGGATTGGATCCGCATGATCGCAGCAAGGGCGTTCGGACGGCTCAAGCAGATGTTGCGAATGTGATACGGTGAGGCACGCGATCCCGGGCCGCGTGTCCCCTGCTCGAGAAGACTGTAAGTTCTCCGTCAGTGATGCAGATTATTGCTGACGGCGCAGACCGCCCGTAGCAGTGTTTTTTAGGGGGATCACGTTGCTCCACCGCTGAATACCGGCGGCTCAGGAAGACCCTGATTTTGAAGGACTTTTTCGCTACTGAAATTCGGTGGCGGAGAGAGTGGGACTCTCTTCCCCAGAGCGCCGGATGCGCGAAAACCGCCGAAAAACAAGGATTCCCGGAAAGCCCGGCCGCGATTTGTGACCACCGCTGTGTACCACCTCGTCGGCTGGTTCGGCCGTCAAAGCCGGACGATTTCGAGGCGTCCTGCGGGAGTTGTGGCGGACCTGACGGCGGAAGCGCGTTGAGGTCGATGGCCCTCAACAACCAGCGAACCTTGTCAATCTCACCTATCGAAAGGAGACCTCACGGCACGCCCGGCGGAGCAGCGACGGGGAGCCAACAGCGGAAATTACCCCCAACCGTCAAAGGAAAAAGTAAAGGATATTACGCGCGCGTCGCTTAAGCGCCCGTTGGCTTCAAATTCCAAGTCCACGATCCAGTGGTCATAGCCCATGACAGTTTGGGTCTCCAACTGGCAGTCCATCCATTCCTTGCTCGTCCGATTATCCCTCGCCGCGCTGGATGAGATGCCGCTGCCTACTGCGCCGACTTCTCCGAACTGATGCGCCACACCGCGTTGCCGGTATCATCGGCGACCACCAGTGCGCCAGTGCGATCGAGTGCTACGCCCACAGGCCGGCCTCGCACCGTTCCGTGGTCGTCGCCGAGAAATCCGGTAACGACAGGGACGGGCTTGCCTTCAGGTCGGCCGTTCACCATCGGCACAAAAATCACCTGATAGCCGTTGACCGGGCTGCGGTCCCAACTGCCGTGCTCACCGACGAACACACCGTTGCTGAATTGAGGTGAGAGCTTCTCGCCTTGACTGAATGCAAGGCCAAGCGCTGCCACATGCGAACTCAATCCGTAGTCGGGTTTGACCGCTTTGGCCACCAAGTCGGGGCGCTGCGGATGAACTCTGACATCGACGTGCGCGCCCCAGTAACTGTAAGGCCAGCCATAGAAGGCGCCCTCCTGCACCATGGTGAGGTAATCCGGGACCAGGTCGGGACCAATCTCGTCCCGCTCGTTCACGACGGCGAACAACCGGCCAGTCTCGGGATCTATTGCGAGATTGGTCGGGTTACGCGTGCCGGAGGCATAAATGCGCTTGGCACCCGTCAGGCGGTCGACCTCGTAGATCGCCGCTCGGCCTTCTTCGACGTCGAGGCCGTTTTCGGTAATATTGCTGTTGGATCCGACCCCGACATAGAGCTTGGATCCATCCGCGCTGGCGACCATCGATTTGGTCCAGTGGTGGTCTATAGGTCCCGCCGGAAGGTCAGCAAGCTTGATACCCGGCTCCTTGATCTGAGTCTGCCCCAGCGAGTATTTGAACGCCATGATCGCGTCCGTGTTGGCGACGTAGAGGGTGCCGTCCACGTAAGTCACGCCGTAAGGCGAGTGAAGGTGGTCGACTAATATCGTTTGCTCTTCCGGCTTCCCGTCGCCGTCGGCATCGCGAAGAAGGGTGATGCGATTGCCGCCCTTGCCGGCGGTTCCGGCTCTCGCCTTCACTTTTCCTTGGATAAAGTCCTTGGGCCGGAAAGGTGTGGTGCCGGGACTGTTACCTTCGACGACCAGGATATCACCGTTCGGCAGAGGGTAGACGATGCGGGGATGCAGCAGCCCTGTTGCCATCGCGTGAATTTTCAATCCACCGGAGACCGTCGGCGTCTCCCCCGGTTTCCAGCCCACCTCCTTGGGAACGCTCATGGGCGGCAACAGATAGTTCTGAGGCTCAGGGAGATAGGGATCAGCCCCGTATTGCCGCATGGGATCGCCGCCTTGATCGCATCCGGTCAATGCGACCAGAGCGCAGAGGGCGAACAGGATTCGCAGCGTTTCATGAGTCACAGGCTCTCTCCGGTCGCGATGGTACGAACCGTGGTCACCTTCCATCCATTGACTGCGGCCATAAGGAGCAGAATCGTCACGATCACGGAGAGCGAGATCCCCTGCGGCACGACCGAGGTCCAGGCGTCGCGGCTATGGACGAAAACGTTCAGAAGAGAGAGAAGGGCGGCCGCCGCGACGAGTAAGAAGGAGATCCAGTTGATGCGCCCTGCACGGTGCGTCAATAAATCGATGAATAGGGCGATCGTAGCGATGAGAGCCAGAACCAGACCGGCGGCAATCAGCCACGCTGCCGCGTTAGCCCACTGCCAATTCGAAGTGTCCCAGTACATGATGTCGGTAGCCAGCGCGGCGATCAGCAGCGTTGCCCCTGCGCCGATGAAGCCGGGGTGCAGCAGAGACCTCGGACGAGCTTCGGGCGCCGATGTTGCCATGTACTCTCCGAAAGGGGTTGACGGCTCGCGCCGAGCGACGGGCGGCCGGTTGTCGAAATAAAAGGTCGCCACGCGGCCGAAGACCGCGTGGCGTACCCCGTTCAGCGCAGAAGCATGATCAAGATGATGAGCGGGATCGGAATTCCAACGAGCCAAAGCAGAATGGGCATGGTTCTATCTCCTCAGGTTCTTGCCACTGATGATTGACCGGCTGCGGAGCGCTTTTTTCCCCAAGTCCCGTCCCGAAGTCCGCCGCCTTCCATGGCGGCGAGGGTCGCGGAAAATGCACCGATGAACAACGACAGGGTCAGCCAGATGGCCGTTTGCATCGCGGCCTTGCGAGCGGCATCGAGGTCGGCCTTGGCTTGGATCACGACGTCGTTCACGCGTTTCTCGGCATCGGCTTGGCTCAGGCCGGTGCGAGCGGCCACGACCTTGGCGATGTAGGCCTTGTCGTTCGCGTTCACATCGCTTCCGGTACGGAAGTCGGTGGTCAGCAGACGCACCATCTCTRGACGCGRATCRGATTRCCCTTGGGCCTGTGCGRACGGATCGTTGRGACGCARCAGCGTGTCGACGTAACCCGCCATCGGCCCAGAGTTCGCCGCGCTTGCCGCGCCTTGGGCGGCGCCGCCGAGAGCGTTGCCGAGAAGCGTGCTGGCGGGCGAGGCCAGCAGCACTGCTCCGATCACGGACGCGACCGCCCAGGCCAGGAAGCCGTGGGCCGTATCCCTGAATAGGACCTCGGTCGTGTGCACCCCGACCCACTTCGTCCGGAGACGCCCGGCGAGATAGCCGCCGATCGAGGACGACAACATCGCCATCACGATGAAATAGAGACCGGTGCCGATCTTGAACGTCGTCGCCGACACGCCGGAATTGCCCCACGGCGACACGACCGCGAAGCCCATGCCCGTGCCGAAGGACAGCAGCACTAGGGTTATGGCGAGCGACGCCGCAGCACCCGCCAATACGGCCGCCCAGGACACGCCGGCGACCGACGGTTCGGCAACATCCTCCGCCGCAGTTCGTGCGAATCCTTCAGCCATAACGCTTCCTTCCTTCAGCCGTTGATGCCCATTAAATGCGCACCTTGGCGGCAAGTTCCTCGGATGAAACTTGGGACCCCGAGCTGACAACGGCCGTTCGGAGATGGGTCTGATGCGGACTGCGGTCATATCCTGGGCGACGAGTTTGCCTTGGCGGATGCCGGCGTCGACCTGCGGCGCAACGTTGGTGAGCCCGTAGTCGTGACCAACCTCGACATGAATGTCGGGATACTTGGGCAGGAGCTTTCTCAGGGCCGGCAACAAATCTCGGCGGAGGGCGTACTCGGTCGCGGTCAACGGATGGTTCGGCGGCTTCTCCCGCACCATGCTCAGTTCGGCGAGATCGACACCATTTTGGTGAACTCGGCTCCAGGCTTGAGAACGGGCGCTCGCCGGCGTGGTCGGCGTGATGCTGCGGGTCGTGCGGTTCAACAATCGAATTCCCAGGCGCTCCTCCAGACACCGCACTATCTGGCTCAACGCAGATTGCGTCGCAGCGCGGTCGAACCCCAGCCCGACATGAGAATTAACGTCGGAACATGCCCCAGATCGGGGGAAATCCAGGAGACGACATGCCAAAACCGGTCAAACTGGAAGTATCGAGGCGGCGCCTTCTGGCTGCCGGCACTGCGACGGCTATGGTCGGCGTCGTCCCCGGCTCACGGGCGCAATCACCACCCTCGTCTCAAATGCCCTCGCAGCGTCCGACCGGCGTATCATTCGAGGTGAACGGAAAGCCGCGCAGCCTTCAAGTCGACAACCGCACGACGCTTCTCGATGCCCTGCGCGAAAATCTCAGGCTTACCGGCACGAAGAAGGGATGCGACCACGGTCAGTGCGGCGCCTGTACGGTGATTGTGAACGGAGTGCGTATCAATTCGTGTCTCACCCTCGCCGTCATGCATGAAGGAGACAGGATCACCACGATCGAGGGATTGGGCGAGCCCGAGCGGCTTCATCCCATGCAGACGGCTTTCGTCAAACATGACGGTTATCAGTGCGGCTACTGCACGCCCGGCCAGATCTGCTCGGCGGTGGCGGTGCTCGATGAGATCAAGGCAGGAATCCCGAGCCATGTCAGCCCCGACCTGACCGCTCCTCCTGAACTGACGAACGCCGAACTGCGCGAACGCATGAGCGGGAACATCTGCCGCTGCGGCGCCTACTCCAATATCGCCGAAGCGATCGCAGAGGTCGCCGGGAGCAGCACATGAAGGAATTCACCTACGAACGCGTCACCTCGCCCCAGGAAGCGGCAGCCAAGGCGCGGGAGACGCCAGGCGCGAAATTCATCGCCGGGGGCACCAACCTCCTCGATCTGATGAAGCTCGAGATCGAAACTCCGCGACATCTCATCGACGTCAACGGTCTGGGCCTCGATAAGATCGAGAATACCGAGGATGGCGGACTTCGTATCGGCGCGTTGGTCAGAAACACCACGCTTGCCGCCGACATGCGCGTCCGGAAGGATTACGGCGTGCTCAGCCGCGCTCTCCTCGCCGGCGCATCCGGCCAGCTCCGCAACAAGGCCACGACGGCCGGAAATCTTCTCCAGCGCACGCGCTGCCCTTACTTCTACGACATCAATCAGCCCTGCAACAAACGAAGCCCCGGCTCCGGCTGCGCAGCGATCGAGGGCGTGAGCCGACAATTGGGCGTGATCGGTACCAGCGAATCGTGCATTGCGACCAACCCTTCGGATATGGCCGTCGCCATGCGCGCGCTCGACGCTGAGGTAGAGACCGTCGACGACAGGGGTCGAACTCGCAAGATCCCGATCGCCGAATTCCACCGCCTGCCGGGGGATACGCCGCACATTGAAACGACGTTGACCGCCGGCGAACTAATCACGGCCGTGACGCTGCCGCGGCCGGTCGGCGGCACCCATGTTTACAGAAAGGTCAGAGATCGAGCGTCCTACGCGTTCGCGCTGGTGTCCGTCGCGGCCGTCGTGCAGCGGGACGGGTCCGGACGGGTGGCCATCGGCGGCGTCGCCCCCAAGCCGTGGCGGGTCGAAGAGGCCGAACCCGATCTGTCGAAGGGTGCCAAGCCCTTCTCCGCGCGGTTGCTCGCCGACGCGAAGCCGACAACCGGCAACGCGTTCAAGATACCCCTGGTCGAGCGGACGGTTGCCGCCGCTCTGAACGATGCGAGGCAGCGATGAGATTCGACAAACCCGCCGAAGCCAACCCCATCGACCGCATGCAGGTGGTGGGGCGAGCGCAGCCTCGCATCGACGGCCCCCTGAAAACGACGGGAAGGGCACCGTATGCCTATGAGCACCACGATGTTATGGCCAATCTGGCCTACGGGGCCGTCCTCGGGTCCGCGATCGGCAAGGGGCGCATCGCCAGCATGTCTCTCGCGGAGGCGGAGCGCGCGCCCGGCGTTCTGGCGGTCGTGACCGCCGAGAACGCCGGCAAGCTCGGCAAGGGAAAGTTCAACACTGCCAAACTGCTCGGCGGCCCTGACATCGATCACTATCACCAGGCAATCGCGGTGGTCGTAGCGGAGACCTTCGAGCAGGCGACGGCCGCGGCCGCGCTCATACGGGTCGAATACGCGCCCGTCGATGGCAGGTTCGATCTCGAGGAGGCGCTGAAAACTGCACAGCTTGCAAAGGACCCCAACAGTCCCGAAAAGGATGCGCCTCCCGAAAGTCGGACCGGGGACTTCGAACAGGCCTTCGCTCAGGCACCTGTGCAGCTCGACGAACTCTACACGACCCCCGACCAGAGCCACTCGATGATGGAGCCTCATGCGTCGATCGCGGCCTGGGATGGCGACAAGCTGACGGTGTGGACGTCCAACCAGATGATAGACTGGGGAAGGACGGATCTCGCAACCACGCTGGGCATCCCAAAGGACAACGTGCGATTGGTGTCGCCGTATATCGGCGGGGGCTTTGGCGGCAAGCTGTTCCTGCGCTCTGACGCGGTGATGGCTGCGCTGGGGGCGAAGGCGGCGGGCCGGCCCGTCAAAGTCGCGTTACCCCGGCCGTTCATTCCGAACAATACAACCCACCGCCCTGCCACGCGGCAGCGCATCCGGATCGGGGCGGGCGCGGATGGACGCATCATTGCCATCGCGCACGAAAGCGGGTCCGGCGATCTCCCCGACGGTCAGCCAGAGACGGCGATCAATCAAACCAGACTGCTGTACGCCGGCCCTAATCGTCTCACTTCTATGCGGCTCGCCGTTATGGATTTGCCGGAAGGGAACGCGATGCGCGCCCCCGGCGAGGCGCCTGGCATGATGGCGCTCGAGATCGCGATGGACGAACTGGCCGAGAGGTTGGGCCTCGATCCGGTCGAGCTGCGCGTGCGCAACGACACCCAGGTGGACCCCGAGAAGCCTGACCGTCCTTTCTCCCAGCGCAACCTGGTGCGGTGTTTGCGGGAGGGTGCCGAACGTTTCGGTTGGACGCGCCGGAGCGCGACCCCGGGCGCCGTGCGGGACGGACACTGGCTCGTCGGCATGGGCACCGCGGCCGCCTTCCGAAACAATCTACTGGTGCCTTCGGGTGCGCGCGTCAGGCTGGGGAGAGATGGGCTCGTCATCGTTGAAACCGACATGACCGACATCGGCACCGGCAGCTATACGGTCATCGCACAGACCGCCGCTGAGATGATGGGTGTCGACATCGGAAAGATCGTGGTGCGCCTGGGCGATTCCACCTTCCCCATCTCGTCCGGATCCGGAGGGCAGTTTGGAGCGAACTGCTCGACATCGGGCGTCTACGCGGCCTGCGTAAAGCTTCGGGAAGCCGTTGCGCAGCGGCTCGGCTTCAACTCTGCGGAGGCGACGTTCTCGGACGGCCAGGTGATGAGTGGAAACCGCTCGGCGAAGCTCGCCGACGCCGTCGGCGAAGGTGAACTCGTCGCCGAGGACAAGATCGAATGGGGCGGCCTGGACACGAGCTACCAACAATCCACGTTCGGAGCCCACTTTGTCGAGGCTGCAGTCGACGGCTTCACCGGTGAGGTCCGGATCCGCCGCATGCTGGCCGTTTGCGCGGCCGGCCGCATCCTTAATCCCACGACCGCGCGGAGTCAGGTAATCGGAGCCATGACCATGGGCGTGGGCGCCGCTCTGATGGAGGAGCTCGCGGTCGACAAGCGACGCGGCTTCTTCGTCAATCACGACCTCGCCGGCTATGAGGTACCCGTCCATGCCGACATTCCGCATCAGGAAGTGATCTTCCTGGAAGAGGCCGACGACAAGGTCTCGCCGATGAAGGCGAAGGGCGTGGCCGAGCTTGGCATATGCGGGGTCGCGGCGGCCGTCGCCAATGCCGTCTACAATGCGACGGGCGTCCGCGTGCGCAATTATCCCATCACTTTGGACAAACACCTCGACAGGTTGCCGGCGGTCTCTTGACTGGGGCGCTGACGGCCAGCCGTCTTCGTCGAGGCGACCATCAGCAGCGCACGTGTTGTCCAACAGGCGCTGGACGACGTCCCGCCAGATCGCGTCCTGACCATATAGACGGACGCCTGCAGAAGATGCGTGATTTACGGTTGGTGTTCATGCGATGGATCGACGTCTGCCGGCCACCGCGCCGCTGCCGCGGATGAAGGTCTCCTTCAGGAGTTTGCGGTCAACGGCATCGTGAACGTGAATCTCGTCTCCTCGGGATTCGACGTCGCAACAAGTTCGCCGCCGTGCGCCTCGGCCATCTAGGACGCGATAAAGAGGCGAGCCCCAATCTTCGTCTGCTTGCACGGGCCTTTCCGCGGAAGACCGGCTCGAACAGCTTGTCCATGGCGTCCGGCGGGATCGCTTCGTGGCTAGGCGGCAGCCTTCAGAGAATCGAGACGCTTGCGAAGAAATGCCATCACCATAATCTCGTCGGAAGTGAGCTTGGCGTACTGGCGCTTGAATTTCTGCGCGACCTTGGCTTCGATCATCTTGACGAGGTCGCCGGACATGTAGGCGTTAAGGACTTCCGGATGCACGTAGCACTTTCGGCAGATGGCCGGTGTGTTGCCGAGCTGCTTGGAGACCCTCTCGATCGCGGCGACGACGTTACGCTTCGCCTCGGCCTGGCTGTCGTACTTCTTGAGTTCGGCCAGGGCTAACGCCGCGAGAACCGTCCCCGCCCAGGTCCGGAAATCCTTAGCGCTGAAGTCCTCGCCCGTGATGTCCTTGATGTAGGCGTTTACGTCGCCGGAATAGACCGTGCGGGGTTGTCCGTCGTCGTCCAAGTACTTGAATAGCTCGTGTCCCGGGATCTCTGCGCAGCGCTTGACGATTGCGGCTATCCGCTTATCCTCGACTCGCAGCTTCCATTGCTTGCCCGATTTGCCAGTGAAGTCGAACCGAAGGACGCCGCGGTCCACGGCGACGTGCTTTCGCCGCATGGTTGTGAGCCCGTAGGATTTGTTCTTCTCGGCATACTCGGCGTTGCCGACCCGGATCAACGTCTTCTCCAGAAGACTGACGATCGTGGCCAGCACCTTCTCGCGAGGCAGTCCGTCCCGCTTCATGTCGGCGGCGATCCGCTCCCGCAGCGTGGGCAGCGCGGCGGCGAACTGGATGATGTGTTCGTACTTGTTCTGGTCGCGCAGCTCGCGCCATTTTGGGTGGTAGCGGTACTGCTTACGACCTCGCGCATCGATCCCGGTCGCCTGGATGTGGCCATTGGCCGAAGGGCAGATCCACACGGATTCGTAGGCCGGCGGGATGCCGATCGACTTGATGCGCCGGATGACAGTGGCATCGGTGATGCGCTTTCCATCCTTGTCGTAGTAGCTGAAGGTCGTACCGGTCCGCTTGCGCGTGTAGCCAGGCGCGGAGTCGCTGACGTACCGGAGCCCTTCTTGCGCGATGGTGGCCGCCACTTCGGCGGTGTGATCCAGAACCTGTTCTTCGTTGCCGGTCTCTCGGAGCATGAGCCTGTCCCTCGGAAGCACCCTGGGATCGAGGCTCCACTCCTCGTAAAGGGAGGAAGACACCGGTTGGTTCCGTTCTGAGATTGGTGGATGCAATCCATACAAGGGTGAGGTCGGGCGGGTTCCTTTTCGACAACGCTGGGAGTCGCTGGGCGGCGCAGCTTAGCTTCAGACAATCGCCACAAAGTTCACCGACACGCTCCCCGCACAGTCAATCTCCGCGAAGGCTTCCATGTCCCGGTTTCCACTCGATGTGCTGCGTCAACGCTATGTCGTCGAGAAAAGACCGCTCGAGACTAGCGTCGAGCAGATCTTGCGAGCTGACACCCGCGCGGGCGCCCGTGCCATCCTGGCTTCAATCGATAAACGCCGCTTTGAGAATAGGTCCGAAGGGCAGCGCCTCCGCAAGATGCTCCGCTTCGAGACCTGTCTCTGGGAAAGCGGCCATCATGCGGTGGCAGGCGTGGACGAGGCCGGAATGAGCCCTCTCGCCGGGCCGGTCTCCGCCGGCGCCGTGATCCTGAAGCCCGGCACGCGGATAATCGGAATCGACGACTCCAAGAAACTCGACGCCGCGACTCGCGAGGAACTCGCGATGGAGATCAAGGCAAAGGCTGAGAGTTGGTGTGTCGCCCTCGTGGAGGTTGAGGAGATCGACACGATCAACATCTATTGGGCAGGCATCCAGGCCATGCAGCGCGCGGTCAGGGGGCTGGGCTTGACGCCGCAGCACTTGCTGATCGACGCGAAACGGTTGAAGGGAATCAGCATCCCCCAGCAAGCGATCATCAAGGGCGATGCCAAGTCCGCCAGCATCGCTGCCGCGTCGATCCTGGCGAAAGTCGCGCGTGACACGGTCATGCGGACTCTCGACATTCGTCACCCCGGCTACGGCTTCGCGGATCATAAGGGCTACCCCGTGCCGGCCCACTACGAAGCTCTTGCAAGGCTCGGTGCATGCGCAGCTCACCGTCGGTCGTTCGGACCCGTGCGCGAGGCTCTCGGGTTGCCGCCCCTGCCGCCGTGGCCTTCGGCAGCCGAGCGCGAAGCCGGCTGACGGGGTCGGACGTCTCCTCTTTCTCGGCGGCACTATTTTCGCGACCAACTCTTTTCGCGAACGACCTCTTTAGCCTTCTTGTCGGACCGCAGGCCGAGATAGACCGGCTGGCGCAATTCTCCCTTGCTGGTCCACTCGGCGAACTTCACTTCCGCAACCAAAGAAGGCCGGACCCAAGTCGTGACTTGCTCATCCTTCACCAGGACGGAAAACGGCGACTTGCCTATCTTGAGCCTCATGAGCTTGCCATGAAGGTCTTCGAGAACGTGGTGGCTGAAGCCCGTGCCGACACGGCCGATGTACCGCCATGCATCCCCCTCCCGTACCGCCAGGACGAGGGCGCCGAAGAAGGGCCGGGTTCGTTTCGGAGCCGTGAAGCCGGCTATCACGACCTCCTGCCGCTGCGCCGTCTTCACCTTCAGCCAATCGGCGGTCCGGCGTCCGGATGCATATGGGCTGTCGGCGCGCTTGGCCATGATGCCTTCGAGATGCCTTCGCTCGGCTTCTGCGAAGAACTTCGTCCCCTCGCGTTTGCGGTGGTTGCTGAACGCGATCAGCTTGTGGCGCGGCAGGATGGCGTTTAGCCGCTTCTTGCGATCGAGGAGCGGCAGCGCACGCAGGTCCTCGCCGTCCGCGAACATGAGGTCGAACGCGCAGTACAAGAGTTTGGCCTCATGGCGTAGGGCGTTCTGAAGCAACTGGAAATGGGAGACGCCATCCTTGCCGATGGCGACAAGCTCGCCGTCGATCACGGCGTCCATCTTCACGCCTTCAAGAGCTTTCGCGACCTCCACGTAGGAGTGGCTGATGATCTTCCCGTTGCGGCTGTAGAGCGCGACCTGACCACGCCGGATTTCMGCGACCATACGAAAACCATCGAATTTGTCCTCGAAAACCCAATCGGGATCGTCGAACGGCGCATCCGTCAGCGTGGCCAGCATGGGTTGCAGGCGATAAGGCAGGGTCGATTTTCGGGCCATGACAGGGTTCCTACAGGGCCGGCAAAGGCCGAAACGAGGACGACGGAAGGCAAACCCGCGCGATATCGCCAGCCGCGACCGGTCCCCCGGCCCGGACCACGCCTAGCACTCCGGATTTGAACGCAGGGCCCGTTTCCGCCGACGAGAGCACGTGCCGTTTGAGGCCCGCCCTGAACCGGTCGATCAGAACGCAGGGCGTGCGGAGGCCGGTCAGCTCAACAACCGCCGTGGGTCCGAACTCGAGGAGCGTCCCGAGCGGCATCCGCTCGAGGGCCAAGCCGGCGGTGCTGATGTTCTCGCCGAGGTCGCCGGCGCCGACCTCGAAGCCGGCTTTATGTAGCGTCGCGAAGAGTTCGGCCGGGATCAGATGGACCTGCCGGAGATTGGGCAGGCGTGGCCGGCGGCGGGCCAGATAGCGGTGCCTGACGAACGGGCCGGCGTGGGCGTCGCCTTCGACGCCCTGGCCCTCCACCAGGATTATGCGGTCCTGCGTTGGTTTGCTGAAGTGGTGCCCGCGATCGGCAGCGACCGCCACCACCTTTCCCTGCAGCGAGAGATCTTGCTTCTGCGGCATCAAGCGGCGCGGGCGAGCGAGCGCCGCTTCTGGCGAAGGTAGCGCGTGATCTCCGGAAGCGTCATCGCGTTCAGGACCCGGTCGGCGGGAACTCCGCCCTTCCGGGCCATCTCGACGCCCCAGTGCATGTGGTCAAGTTCCGGGATCGAGTGCGCGTCCGGATTGATGCTCACCATGCAGCCGAACTCGAGCGCCGCCTGGTGCCAGCGCCAGTCCAGGTCGAGCCGCCACGGGTGGGCGTTGATCTCGACGACAACGTCGTGCTTGGCGCAGGCCCGCAGCACCTTCTCGACGTCGATCTCGTAGCCGGGCCTCCGCTGAAGCTGTCGCCCGGTCATGTGGCCGATGATGGTGGTATGAGGATCGCTGATGGCACGAAGAAGGCGCTGCGTCTGCGCCTTGCGGTCCAGTTTGAAGCGGCCGTGGATGCTGGCTACTACGAAATCGAACCGATCGAGCACTTCGTCCRGATAGTCCAGCGAGCCGTCAGCCAGGATGTCCGACTCGATTCCTTTGAGGATCCGGAAATCCTTGCCGAGGCGCTTGTTCAGGCGGTCGGCTTCCCGGTGCTGCTCGGCGATCTGTTCGACCGACAGGCCGCCGGCGTAGTGAGCGGACTTGGAATGATCGGCGACGCCGAAGTATTCGAAGCCGCGCTGCCGCGTCGCCTTGGCCATGGCCTCAAGCGTCTCCGTGCCGTCGGAGGCATCGGTGTGGCAGTGAAGGATTCCGCGCAGGTCCTCGTCGGTGACGAGCTTCGGGAACTCGCCTTTCAGAGCCAACTCGATCTCGCCGCGCCCCTCCCGGAGTTCGGGGTCGATGAAGGGCAGACCAAGTGCGTGATAGATCTCGCTCTCCTCGCCGGCGATCAGGGTGCGCCCCTTGTGCAAGCCATCGGCCTCTAACCGCATCTCTTTCTCGGCGGCCAAAGCTTGGAGCTGCTCGATATGAGCGGCGGAGCCGGTCGCGAACAGAAGCGTGGCGCCGAAGTGTTTGCGATCGGACAGCCGAATCTGCAGTCCGTCGGCGGGTGACGACTTCGGTGCCTTGGCGGCCGCCGGAGCCTCCGCAACTATCGCGAGGTCGGCGACGAGTTCGCAGCCTCGACGGAAATCGCCAGCGATCGTGACCCGCGTCAGTTCGGGCCGCGACTTGCGGATCGAATCCTTGGCATGCGCCAGCAGGGCGGCGGCACGGTGCAGGTGGAGGCGGCCTTCTCCGCTTTTCGCGATCGCGAGGTTCTGCAAGATCTTGGTCTGCAGCGCGGCGCCGAGTCCTTTCGCCTTCTTGATGCGGTCGTCCTTGGCGGCGGCCTCCAGTTCGGCGAGGGAGGCGATGCCCAGATCTTTGTAGAGCCGCAGCACCTTCTCCGGGCGGAGGCCGGGCACCGCGAGCATCTCGAGCACGCCCTCGGGAATCTCCTTCCGCAGCTTTTCGAGGCTCGGGTGAGTGCCCGTCTTGTGAAGCTTGGCGATTATGTCGGCGATGGCATCGCCGACGCCCGGGATCTCCGTAATACGATCTTCGGCGATGAGCACATCCAGAGGAACGGCAAGGGCCGCCAGGCTGTCGGCGGCCCGAGAGTAGGCTTTCGCCCGGTAGGGATTGCCGCCTCGCAACGCGGTACGCTGCGCGTACTCCCGCAGGAGGCTTGCCACACCGCGAGCGTCGAGCGAAGGCATTCAGCGAGCCTCCCGGTCCGAGCTTTGCTGGGCCGCCGGAATAAGGCGACCGCCGGAGTGGTCACTTGGCCGTCGATCGAGAGAGCTCTCGAGCTTCTGGGCCGCGCGAAAGTCGTCAAGATGCTGAATATTGGGACCGTAGGCAGCTTCCTTCTTGAGGAGATTGTAGATCCGGCCGGCCACCAGCTGYAGGTGCTTCATCCTGCCCCGAGGCATGGATCTCGCTTTGCAGAGAGCTCGGACGGCGTAGGCGCGGAAATAGTCGAATGCGTCTGACATGCTCGGTAAACGCCTGTTCTCGCCGATAGTTCTGCGGCGCGCATCTCTCAAAGGTCCTCGCGCAGCCCCTTGAAGAACGGGTGCCGGACTTTCCCTTCCGCGGACTTCGCGCGGTACTCGATCTCGGCGAGCAATTTAGGCTCCACCCAGACGCCCTTGTGGGCGATCCGCTTGGCGTAGGGCTGGGTTTTTCGGACAAGCGGCTCCAGCCGCCGGCGGAGCTCCGCAGTGGACGCCTTATCGAAGCCGTGGTCGACCTTGCCTGCGTAGACCAGGTCGGCGCCCTTGCGCCGGCCGACGTAGAGGCCGTCCCACTTCGAGCCATCGAGGGCGAAGCCGGCGATGGTAAGCGTCTCCCGCTGGGTGCAGGTCTTCTTCACCCAATTGTTGCCGCGGCCGCTGGCATAGGTGCTGTCGCGGACCTTCGAGACCACTCCCTCAAGTCCGAGCTTGCATGCGTGGGCGAACATATCGGCGCCCTCGATCTCGAAGCTTTCGCTGAACTGGACGTCGGTACCGCCGATGATCTTCTTGAGCTCCGCCTTACGCTGGTGGAGCGGAAGTTTCCGCAGGTCGCGGCCGTTCAGGTAGAGCAGGTCGAAGGCGACCAGGACGATGCGCTTCGAACTTCCCCTAAGCTCGTTCTGAAGCACGGAGAAGTCGGTGGTACCGTCCGCGGCCGGCACGACGATTTCGCCGTCGACGACCGCCGAGCTTGCCTTGATGCGCCAAGCGTCGTGAGCAACCTTCTTGAATCGGTTCGTCCAGTCGTAACCGCGTCGGGTGAAAACCCGGACCGCTTCGTTGTGGAGATGGACCTGCACACGATAGCCGTCGAATTTTATTTCGTGAATCCACCGGGATCCGGCCGGCACCCTCTCGATCGACGATGCCAGGGCCGGCCCCACGAAATTTGGGAACGTCGCCTTGATGCCGATATCGGCAGGCTTCCTACGCAACGCCACGAACAAACTCCACGCGACAAACATGATTCAAGGTGGCACGCGCGGAATCGTTCCGGAACCAGTGAATCCTTGTGACGTTGCTTCGGCATCGTTCAACGAAGGAGCCGACCATGGCAAAGGCAACGAAGAACAAAACCACCCGAGGACGCAAGCAGGACCGGGCCCGCGTCGCCGGCGGGCAGAAGTACGAAGTAGGCTACGAAGCCAAGAAGACCGGCCGCTCGGCGTCAGCCGTCAAGAAGGCGGTCAAGAAGGTCGGCAATGGCCGCAAGAAGGTGGAGAAGCGCCTGGCTCGCTGACGTCTACTGAGCCGACGTGCCGCTGCCTCGCGATCCGCGCGTGCTCAGATCCTGCAGGAGAAGCGGGTGAAGGCGGTAAGCGTCTGGAGGCGCGGCTCGACATCGCGCAGGTAGATCTCCGCCTTGAGGAACGCGAGTTCGTCGTCGACGGCGGACTCGCAGACATCGACGTACCATGACTTGGGGCGCCCATCCGCGCCGTCACTCCAGCGGTACCCGCGGCGTTTCAGCGAGTCCTTCAACTCGAACGGCGATTGCTCCGCCCAGATCCGTACCGTCTTCCGGCGTGCCGTATCAAGCAGTAGGGCGAGCGACGGCGATCCGGTCGTTGGCAGAACGAAGTCCAGGATCTCGAGCAGCGCATGGCAGTCGTCGACAGCCCTGTGCGCCTGGTGGAAGAGACCCGCCCCGTTGAGCAGGTATCCGAGCTGGCTACCCGCGAAACCGTGCGCTCGCCAATCGACCTCGGTCATGCTGCAGCCCCAGGCCATCCGCTCGAAGATCGGCCAGTATCTCTCGGCAAACTTCCTGTCGAAGCCGGCGTTGTGCGCGATCGCGATCACTGCGCCGTCGACGAAGGCCGCGACGGCGGCCTCTTCTAGCTTGTGGCCGGCTACCATTTCGTCGGTGATGCCCGTGATCGCGACTACCTCGGGCGGGATCGGACTCGAGGGCTCGTTGAAGGCGGAGAAGACGTCGCGGACGCCGACGATGCGGCCGTCCTGCAGGTAGTCGAACTTGACCATGCCGAGCTCGATGATCTCGTCGCGGGCGTGGTCGAGGCCGGTCGTTTCCGTATCGAGGAGGATGGCCGTCCGGACCTCTTGCCCGACGGTCGCCGGGGTGTACGCCCCCCGGGGGACGAGGCGGCGCAGCACGCGGTAGTCCCCCGACCGGCTCAAGGCCTCGGCCATCGCAAGCAGATCAGTTACGTCCTGAAGCATCTGTTGCCGAAATTGCGGTACGATTTGGTCAAGCGGAGCGTCGTACAATAGCGGGGACGTCCACGCCGGGGTACCCGAAAGACAAGCGATTCACCGCGTTTTCAGCCCATGTTGTTTCGTTTGGATCTGGATGCGGGGTGTCGGGTCGAGCAGTGCGGCCTTGGCGCGCTCGGTCGGCATGGCGACCTTCGACGCTAACGTTTTTTGAATTTCACCGCGCTCGAACTTCGCTATTATCGGGCTTTCCCGTTCTTCAGGGGCATCTGATGTTCGACACGGCGACTACCGCGGTTTTACGCGCGGTCCTCGATGAAGTCTGCGAGAGCGTTTCGGCGCGCGAGATCGGAGCACGCACGCATGTCGCCGCAAAAGTTCAGGAAGCAGCCACCCGCGGAGAGGTTTCACCCGAAGGCCTCAGGCAGGTCGGCCGCAAAGCCCTTTCCCGGGCGCCGACCATGTGGCGCTGAAAGCGAGACCGGCGGTGAATTTTCAAGTCACGGTGCTGAAGATCCTGGTGAGCTATCCGGAAGGATTCGCCGTGATGGACGACATTAAGCGTGACATGGCGATCTTGGCGACCAGCGGCCGGGATTGGAGCGACCGGACCAGGCGGCTGGCTGCGCGCGTACCTGACCTCGACATCTTTTCGCAAGGATTAGTCGATCGCGAAAGCGGTGGGTGGAAGATCACGGAAAAAGGTCGGGCCGTGCTCGAATTCATGGAGGCGCGTTCCGGCGCCGACCGACCGATCGAGGCGATCCCACCCGTGGCGGTCGATGCGCCCGTGCCTTCGCTGCCACCGCTCGCGGAGCGTGCGAAGCGAAGGCGGGAACGGCGCGAGCGACGCCGCGAAGGACGCGAGCGAGCTCGATCGACGGCGTCCTGAAGGTGTGGCCGCTTTAGAAGGCGGCGAAATCCAGACCGTAGAGCATGGCTGCGACGAGCGAGAGCAGCAGTCCCAGGCCGCAGAAGATCACGATTGTCTTGAAATCCTCCGCGCCGTCAGTCGAACGGACTGCGCTTGAAGCTGTCCTTGCCGCTGCATCCATTTGTCTATCCCTTCGGGAGAAGCTGGTACCAGCCTAGCGGACTTCCAGCATGGCGCCTGTGAACTGGCTCTCACGTCGAGCGCCTTTGCGGCAATCATTGGCCCAGACCCGCCGTCCGTAGTGTCTCGCTCTGGCGGGACAGGTCATCGATTTTCGCCCGCATGCGCGCTAACAGCAGCTCCCCCGAAGCGGTCGAAATCCCAGCCCGCTATAGCATCCGGATCTCGCGCTCCTGGGCGTGGATGTGTCCTTGCACCCGCGTGATCTCGTTGCGCACCCAATCCACTTTCCGGGTCTCACGGTGCGGTCAAATCGTCGGGAACGTCACCGAACTTGCGGAGCAGCGTGGCGTCGCTGAAGTCGCCGCTCGACGGGTCGCCGGTCCGCGAGAACGCGACGGCGCCCGCGTGACCCGGCTTCCTCGACAGCGCCTGGGCCCGCATGACTGCGGCGTTGACGCTGAGGCACTCGGTCGCCTCGCCCGCGGCCACGCTCCCCGGCCTGACCGGCGGAAGTCGTTCTCACGCAGTCGGCGGTCATCGTGAGCCGTCGACGAAAGCGACCGGAGTGCCCTTCGCAACGCTCGCAGCAACCCGCTCCGCATCCCAGTTCGTCAGACGGACGCAGCCGTGGGATTCCGCCTTCGAGACTTTTCCGGGCGACGGGGTACCGTGAATGCCATATCCGTCAGCGGTGAGGTTGATCCACACTGTTCCGACCGGGTTGTTGGGACCGGGCTTGATAATGAAAGGCTTTCGAGATCGAACGCCCTTGAAATGGTAGTCCGGATTGTAGCGATAGGTCGGATTTCGGTCCACCTCGGTCACCTTCAGAGTGCCAGATGGCGACGGCTTCTCCTCGCTCCCGACCGTGGCCGGATAGAAGCCGATCAGCGAGTTCGACTTGTCGAATAGCTTCACCGTCTGCACGCTCTTGTCGACCTCGACCCTGTCCGCCCTCGACGGCGCGCCGGCCTCTGCACTCCCGGTATCCACCACGATGATACTCTGGCCGGCGCGGTCGAAGCGCTGGCCCGGATTGAGCGCCGCCAGCAGTTGCTCGCTCATATGGAATTTCTCAGCCAGTCCCTCTCGCGGGCTGATGAAACCCAGCTTCGGCAAGTTTTTCATCTCCTCCATCTTCGAGGGAAGCGTGCTCAGAAAAGGTCCAGCGACATCCTGCTCGGTGATCGTGTAGTTCGCCGTGATCCGCCGATCGTCAGCGCGCAGTGCGTTCCAGACGTCCTCGGTCGGAACGTCCGAGCTCGGCAATTGCCGCGCCTCCGCGAAGGCGCGTAGGGCCTTCTTCGCGTTCTCGCCGAATCTGCCGTCAATCTCACCTGGCGAGAAGTGGGCTCGGTCGAGCAGGACTTGCAGCCGAACCCCCGCCGGCGTCGGCTTCTCGTTCGACAAGGTCTTCTTCGACGGTTCGGCGGCATCGATAGCAGCCGCGCCCATTTCGGCGCACCGCGCCGCCGGGCCGGCCATCACGGCCAGGAGCACAATGATATGTTTAGCCTTTCGAGGCCACATCGCCAAATCCTTTCATATAGATGGCTGAGCACCCAGGCATAGGTCCTTTCCTTCACGCCGGAATCGGCGATCAAGTCTCGGTAGGCGCGCTCATACTCTCGCGCCATCCGTCCTGCTGGGAAGCGCGCTTCGAAGCGGGCGCGCACAGCCCTTCGGTCGATACGGCCAAGCTCTCCAACGGCCC
The DNA here is from genome assembly GCF_052114925.1 of Bradyrhizobium sp. 2TAF36. Classification (NCBI taxonomy): domain Bacteria; kingdom Pseudomonadati; phylum Pseudomonadota; class Alphaproteobacteria; order Hyphomicrobiales; family Nitrobacteraceae; genus Bradyrhizobium; species Bradyrhizobium sp. 2TAF36. The sequence goes on from NZ_JBFRFR010000056.1 coordinate 62,069, forward strand.
TTACCGCCTCGACCTCGTTCTCGACGATGAAACCCGTCACGCCCTCTTCAATGACTTCCGGCACAGATCCAGATCGGTAGGCAATCACGGGCGTTCCGCAAGCCATCGCCTCGATCATGACGAGACCGAATGGCTCAGGCCAATCGATCGGGAACAGCAGGGCCGCTGCGTCGGCGAGGAACGGCTGCTTTTTCGCATCGCCGACTTCCCCCACAAGCTGAACCATTCGACCTTCGATGTGCGGCTCCAGTTTCTTCTTGAAGTATCCGGTCTCACCGCGCGGGATCTTTGCGGCGATGCGCAGTGGCTTGCCGGCCGCCCGCGCGATCCGGATCGCGTCCTCCGGACCTTTCTCCGCCGTAAGGCGACCGAGGAAGGCTAGATAGGATCCTTCATTGAAAGAAGGGCGAAAGAGGTGCGAAGGCAGCCCGTGCTGGATCGTGGTAATCCAGTTCGCCTTCGGAAGCGGCACGCGCTGGTGCTCGGATATCGAGACGAAGCCCGCGCGGGGAAACTCCCGCACCACGTCCGGCAAGCCAGGAAGGTCCAGCCGACCATGCATGGTGGTCAGGAACGGCACGCCGAGCCGGCTGAGCAGCGGAAGCGGCAACCAATCAATATGTGCGTGGATCACGTCAAAGTCTTTTGCGCGCCTTGCGATGGCCTCCAGCAGCACGGCACAAGCCGCATTGGGGTCCACGCCCTCGCGCCCGAGGCGTAGCGCGCGTGGCCACACGGGATGAAGTTTGCCTTTCGTCCTGGAATCGCCGCTCGCGAATAGCGTGACGTCGTGGCCTAGCTCTACCAACTCGTCCACCAACCACGCCACGACCCGCTCGGTGCCGCCGTACAGCTTTGGGGGAACGCTTTCGGCGAGGGGAGCAAGCTGAGCGATGCGCATCGATGTCGATCCTCTAGACTGGAAACATCGATCGGAGGACAAGCACGATGGCAGCCGAAACGAGTTCGGAGATTATTAACAGCGTCCAGTCCGGCCTCGCGGTGCTTACCACCACTTGTTTGACGAGCTTACCAATCAGCCTCAACATTCGCCTTTGGGGAGACTGTTCAAGTAGGCGAGGCCGAAGCCGGTCAGTTCTTCGATCTCGCAGACGCGCGCTTCCCATCTCCCTCGAAGGTGGCGCTGCAGCAAACAACGCCGGCTGTCCGCGGCATCTACGTCGCGATGCTTCGCCCGATAGAGGGACCAAGCTGAATCCACCGCTCGCCGCAGCGCAGCGTCCTCGACCATGTTCTTGGTCCAACAAAGTTGACATCGTGGACGGCAACTCCTCGCCCGAGGGGAGGTTTCCAGTTTTTCCCGAAAATCTTAAGCTCGGTGATGGAGACGTATCGAGGCCTTGACGGCTCGTCGAGGCCGTGACGTCTCGCGAGACACTAGGAGTTCGCTATCGCCGTAGACTGTCCAACTGGCTTTGCTGGCTGCGTTCAGTCGGCTGGCTAAGAGGAACGAGTGCACCTCTCCTCATTTTTCTTCTGCTGACTTCTGCTTCGCTTCTCGCTGCTCCGTCGTTTGCGCAGAATCCACCCGCGACCGATCGGCCGAACAACAACGCAGTCAACAGCTCCGGCCAGAACAATTCCGATAAACCGGTTTCGGGTGCCAACAGTTTTACTGAAGGCCAAGCCAAATCGAAGATCGAGGAAGCTGGCTACAACAATGTCACCTCTCTGAAGAAGGACGACAAGGGCGTGTGGCGCGGAAAGGCCAGCAAAGGCGGAACATCGACCGATGTCAGCCTGGACTTCCAAGGCAACGTGAACGCGGCAAAGTAATCGACAGCGCAGCGAAACAGAGAAGGATTCAAGATGACCGTTACGATTTCACGTCTCTACGACAGCTATGCCGACGCACAGCGGGCAGTGACGAGTTTGGAGGCGGCGGGCGTACCGCACTCGGATTTGAGCATCGTCGCAAACAACTCCGACAGCTGGTACAACGCCGACAAGAAGGTCGATCGCGACCGCGATGGGGTCGATGACCGTGCCGAAGGCGCGGCTACCGGTGCAGGCATAGGCGCGGGTCTCGGTGGCGCCGCCGGATTGCTCGCAGGTCTGGGGCTGTTGGCGATCCCGGGCCTGGGCCCCGTCGTCGCAGCTGGATGGCTCGCATCTACTGCGCTCGGTGCGACAGCCGGTGCCGCCACTGGCGGCGTTGTCGGCGCATTGACGCAGGCAGGCATCTCCGACGAGGAAGCTCCCCTCTATGCCGAAGGCGTGCGGCGCGGTGGCACCTTGGTTTCGGCTCGCGTTCCCGATGCAGACCGTGCCCGTTTCGAAGCGATCCTGAACCAGTCGGCAGTAAATCTGCGCGACCGCAGTGCGGCCTGGCAGAAGGCGGGGTGGAAGAGTTACGATCCCTCCGCTCAGCCATACGGGCCAGACGAGGTGCGCAGAGAGCGCCAACTCTACGGCACCGGAGCGCGGTGAATTCAGGCGGCCCGCTTAGGCGGGCCGCTCTCCATCGCATCCGAGTGCTGGCCCGGATGGCGTAGCACTGATGGGCGCCGTCGTCGGTCGATCATCGCTGTTGGTCTTCGGTTATTAGACGCTATCTAACCGGCCCTTTACGAACGTGCATCCGCTGGCAAGGCAGATCAAAACTGCTAGGTCCCGCAAAGCTTATGACAGAGCGGCCGCTATCGAGCGCGATCTGGCGAGGTCCAAGGTAAACAGGCGCGCCGGGTGCGGCGGCCACGCGTGAATGGGAAGTCCCACCTGCGAACCTCATTCCGCGTTCTCGGCTGCCCGAACGGAACGGCGATGCTCCACGCGACTTGATTTTCGGAAGCATCTCAACTCGGAGAACGATCATGAAAACGATCTTGACCATCACCTGCCTGTCCGTACTCGCCTTGGCGTCACCGGCGGAAGCCAAGGGATGCATCAAGGGAGCCATCGTCGGCGGCGTCGCTGGCCACATGGCCGGCCATGGCAAGCTGGGCACCGCGGCGGGTTGTGCGATCGGACATCACGAAGCAAATAAGCCCAGCCCGAACAACTCAAATGCCCAGGCTCCCTCGGAGCAGAAGTAGCGCGCGGCTGCGCCCGATGAAGATCGGACGCATTCCGAGAGCCACATCGTCGAGCTCGACGATGGCTCGCGGTGGCAGATCTTCCCTGGCGATCTCGATCTGACGCTGGACGCCGTACGTGAGGTCAAGTCGGCGTTGAAGGAAGGGTAGGACCGGCTCCGCCGGCGGGTCACAACCGCAAAGGAAATGCGATGAAAGCAATGATGATGGCTCTTGCTTTGGCACTCACCGCCTCGACATCGACGGTCTCGGCGCAACCGGTGAGATGGACCAGGTACATCATTCCACAGACCGGCACCTCGGTGGATTTCCCTTCCTCGATCTTCACGGAAGAAGGCGGCCGGCCCGATGGGTACGGTCAACGATTCCGAACCGCAGACGGCCGCGCCCAACTCACGATCGAGGCCGCACCCAACGTCGCGAATGATTCACCCGCCGCCTTTCTCTCGAAGAGGCACCCGCCTTCCGGCATCCAGTACAAACGCGTGACACCGCGCTTCTTCGCGATTTCCAGCTACAAAGGCGACAAGGTTTGGTACGACCGCTGCAACTTCTCGGAGCGGCTGGTCCATTGCGTGCTGATCAACTATCCCGCCGAAGAAGAGCACGCCTGGGACGACGTCGTCACCCGCATGAGCCTCTCTCTCAGCGGCAAGTGGGTCGCCACCGGGTCCCGCGAAACGACGAGTGCCGCAGGCGCGCGCTCAGATCGTCCGGCACGTCGCCGAATTTCTGGATTAGCTTGGCGTCAGTCATGCTGTCGTGGGGAGAAAACGAACGGCAGAGCGACAGAGTAGGTCACTTCAGACATCTGCCTCATCCTAGCGTTCGCGCCCACCGGGGAGCCGTCGGGCGTAGGCTCTCGACACCTTGGTCCGGAGCTCGTCGTCGGTCTCGAGAAAGTCGACGGCGACGCAGCTGAACGCCTGCCGGGCGTCTACGCCGCAGGCTGTGATAGCCTGGTCGGCGGCGGCTTCCAGGTCGAAGGCGGCCGGTTTGGAGAGTTCGGGTGGCGGTGATGGAACTATGTTCTCATTTCAGTGGAGTAGCGTCGGCGCTCTCTTTCGCCCGCGCCCGCAGCCGGTAGGAGTAGGGCTTGATTCCGTGGGCGGCCGCTGGCGGTGTCGGAACCGCGCCGCCCCGTTCGTCTTGAGTCCGTGTCCCTTACCCCTGGAGTACCGCGTTCATGGCCCCCCGCGCCAACTGGAAAGGCTTTCTTCGCCTTTCGCTCGTCACCTGCCCGGTGGCGCTGTACCCGGCGACATCCGAGTCCGAGAAGATCAGCTTCAACCAGCTGAACCGGGCGACGGGGCAC